>JADLCA010000580.1 GCA_020847495.1 Candidatus Hydrogenedentota bacterium
CGCTCTTGGACGTGGACCTGGAACTCGGGCACCCACTCATACACGACACCGACGCAGTGTGCGCCGTTCCTGGCGGGTTTCTTGCTGGCGTGGGGCACGGCGAAGTACCCCCGGCCATGCTGGGCAACGGCAAAGCCCTCGCGCACGAGGCGCTGCAGGACAAAGCGGGTCACGCGGCGTGGCACACCGAACCGCTTGGCTAACGCCCACTCGCTTTCGAGCTTTGTGGAGACGTCTGTGCATCGCTCTATCTGCTTGAGGCAGTATCGATAGATGGACTCCGACCCGTGCATATCCCCGGTAACCCCTTGTTTTGCCCCATTTAGGAGAACACCAACAGCCGCTTGTTTGTGCGCATAAATTTTACTAGACAAGTGACCAATAATCAAGTAGAATCAAACTGTCATCGGAGCTGCTCCCGACAGTCCGGGAGAAGCCCGATTTTGCAGGCTGTCGATTCTCGCAGTACACGACGCTCGTGCTACACGTATGCCCCGGAAAGGAGGTGGCAAAGCGGAGAGTACTGTCCCGCGAGGGGCACCCATGGTGACCTTGAAACACTCCAAGCACCTATTCAACAGTAATGGCATTTATCCCCATAACTCAGGGAGTGAAATCATGAGACCGAGGAAGATTGGGTTCACGTTGATCGAGTTGCTGGTAGTCATAGCAATCATCGGAATTCTCGCGGCGATTCTGCTGCCGGCGCTGGCGCGCGCACGCGAAGCGGCGCGCCGCGCATCCTGTCAGAACAACCTCAAGCAGTTCGGGCTGATTCACAAGATGTTCGCGGATGAAAACAAAGGCAGTTGGGTCAGAAGGACGACCCGGTATGACAACAATTATGACCCCGCTCTTGCGGGTGCCAATGTGCGGGTTTGGCACGGCATCGACATGATGATGCTGTGGCCGGAATATTGCACGGATTGGAACGTCTACGCGTGCCCGTCGGATGTGGACTCGGGGCCCCTGAAGAACGGTGCTGACGTGGCTTTGAGGACCTCCTACGATAAGAATGGTCTGCTCCGCAGGATCGGCACCGGCTGGACTGGCACACCGTATCCCGTATCGAGCAAGGCGGTCCTGGCCGACAACAACGCATGCGAGGCGAGTCCCAACGACTGCTATGCTTACGGTGCAGATTGGTCTTACGCGTATTGGGGGGTCTTGATTGATCCACTGACCGTCAAACTACCCGCGGACTCGAACATCGTATTCACGAATCTGCACAACGGTTATCCGACTGGAGCGGGCTGCCTGGGGAATCAGGGGAAAGATTATGATTTGCCCGTGGCGCTGTCGAACGGTTCGCGTCCGACCATAAAGTGGTTGAAGGAAGGCATTGAGCGCTTCCTGATTACCGACATCAACAACCCCGCGGGTGCGTCCGTCGCGCAATCGTCCGTGGCGGTGATGTGGGACACCATCCGCACTTCCGGTCCGGCTGGCCAGGTATCGGAAGGCGGGAAAGACTTCAACCACTTGCCTGGCGGCGCGAACATCCTGTTCATGGACGGGCACGTTGAATTCAGCAAGTACCCGTCAGAGGATGGGTCGAAGTACTGGGTCACGAGTACGGCAATTCTGAGTGATGGCCAGCAGTACTCGCCTTGATGATGTGCCTGATAATGCCACGAGCTTGTTACAGGAGAGGCGGCATGCGAAGATTCTCCCTTCGAGCGGCAGGTGCAGTGGCCGTTCTTGCGTCCATGGGCGCGACGGGTTGCGGAGGCGTACCCACATCTGGTGGAGCGTCTATTTACGCGGCCGCGGAGGCCGGGGATATGGGCGCGCTGCGGGAGATGCTGCGGAAAGGCTTCGACGTCAATACCCCTGACGAGTCAGGCATGACGTTGTTGCATCATGCGGCGGTGGGTAACCAGCCCGGCGTCATCGAGATGCTGGTGAACGACTATCCCGCGAAGGCGGACGTTGTCGACAAGGAAGGCCGGACTCCGCTGGACGTGGCGGTATCGATGGGTAATGAAGATGCCGCCGTGGCCCTGGAAAGCGAAGGCTAGGACCAAGGCTGGCAAGGAACATTCATCACACGGCCATGCGGGCCATGTTGGCCCGCATGGCCGTTATCACTTTCGGGGTGAACGCGCTGGAGCACTGGGCCGCGTATTCAGCAGGTGAACTTCGCTGAGCAACTTCTTCAGAACCTCGGCCAGCGACTCGACCAGTTGTCGTGATACAAATGGCCATCGGATTCGCCGCGAGCCACTTTGCAGTTCACATTGCGTCGCACGCGTCGCCACTCGCCCACGCCTTTGGAGCATGTACGCTAGTTGCCGCTCAGCATCACTTGCGCTACGATGAATGCATGCAGCGTCGAGGGGCGGGCAACGACTCGCATCGTTGGGGGGCGAATCTGGCATGCCGTGGAACACAATAGCGACACTCACGGGAGTTGGCCGCACGAGCAGAACTCTCCATACGGTCGCGTCGAGTGCGCATTTCCTTCTCGCACTTGCACTCCTCGCAGCGGGGCTCTCGTGCAAGCAGCAATCTCCCGTGACTCTCGTTTCTTCTGCCAGCGCACCTCAAGCCGCTCACCTCATGAGCCGGCTGGCAGTTGAGGATAAGATTGATATCGGTTCCGTGCTATTCCGCCTGCAAGTATTCGACCGCACACACCTCGCGGGAAGAACCTGGCTCACGTTTCCCGCATCCGTCGCGATGGACACGGAAGCCGGCGACATCTCCTGGATTCGATATACGTGGTCGGGTGGAGACGCGTGGCGAGTTGACATTCTGGATGCAAACCGCAAGAACACTCGAACGATTATCTACGATGGTGATCGCGTCGATACGGGCGATGCCATCTGGGACGGCAGGTTCCACGTACAATACTCCGGGACCACCTTGGGCAGTACATTCCGCGGGCTCAATTGGCCATACATTCTCGTATCGGGCCGCCATCTCTTCCCTGTATCCTTGGGCAAGGATTGGTCTTCAGACGACTGGTTGTTCGCACAAGTGATCGAGCCCGGCGACGCCTCGGGAGATGGCAGGAACGGCCTCGTGCGGCTGCGCGTGAGAGACAATCATCCCGCGTTCGTAGCACCCCCGGGAAGCGGCCAGCCTTGGAATGCATGGGCGAAACGCGCGAACACAGACATGCTGACCAAACTGCCCATAGGCGAGGACATTCTCGACCTCGATTCCGGGCACGGCCTTGTCCCCGTGTTTTGGCAGCATTCCTACAACGGTCAGGTAGTCGAAACCTATGCATGGTCGAACCCCATCCAGATTTCAGACGGCACCTGGATACCGCGCCTTTGCAGCAAGAGCATTCCCGGCGGCTCGACGGAGAAGGTGTGGGAATGCGAGATGCTGGAAGCCGAAAGCGAGTTTGGAACGATTTCCATGAACGAGCCTTTCGTCATTCGTGATCTCGGATCCAAGAGCCATGTGAGCTGGCCAAGGGAAGAACGGTAGGGCGCATGCGCGACTGAAAGGTGGCGCGGGGCGACCTTTCAACGGAACGTACAAGGTCTAGGATACGCGGTCACAAACCGCGTCAACGGAAAGGGCCGCACCTTCAGCGCTCAAGATTGGAAAGGGTCTCGTGTACCCAGGGCGCCGCTTCGCTCTGCCTTGGGCTAGTATGGCGCCGGCCCTTCAGGCCTCAAGAGGTACCGCACGCAGTCTCGGCAAAGCTCTCTTCCTTATTGGCGTTCATTCGCGTTCCTTTGCTTCATCTGCGTTCATCTGCGGACAATCCTCATCTTTGGTTGCGGCTGTGCCGCGCTGTGAAATCTGTGGAAGACGTCTTGATTTGGCTGCGTTCCTCCGCGAACTCCGCGCCTCCGCGTGAGGTGCCTTTAAGCCACGGGCGAGACGCCCGTTCCCCTTTCTAATCTCATCTCTTTCTTGAATCGGTGTAATCGGCGAAATCGGTGGATAACCATCTTTGTTTGGCTGTGGCTCTGCCGCGCTGTGCAATCTGTGGACTTGTTGATTTCTGCTCAGCGCGACGCCCAAGTGGCTTTGCCTGCATCGATCGCCTGGGTGACAACAATGGGGCCAAGTTGGTCACCGTAGAAGGAGACGCCAGGTTCGTAGCCTCCCTGCGTGTATTCTTCCGGCGGTAGGATGTAGCTAATCCATTCGTTCGCGAGACCGGCAATGATCGGATGCTGTGCGCCAGCTGCCGCCAGTGCCTGTTTCACCTCTACTCCCAGCGAAGAAGTGAACTCTCCCGGTATCCCCACAACGAGCAGGCCGCCCACGCGCAGCACACCCAGGTAGGAAGTTTCCGGCGCGAGCGCATCGACCAGGGCGGTGATGTTCTCAGGGGTAAGGCCGTACTCGGGACCGGCGGCATCCAGCAGCGCAGGGGGAGCGACGCGTTTCGGAAGTTCCAGCATCTTCATCGAATACGCAAGCAGCGGATCATCGCCGGTCTCGATCCGACGCGCCAAGTCGAGGACGTGCACCGCCAGCTTGCGCCCGTAGTCTTCCGCCTTGGCGAAAGGAGACGGCCCCTCTCCCCCACGCGGCGCAATGTCGCCCTGCGCACCATTCGTATACATGCAGAGCGCGCCGGGCATGAAGCCCTCGACCTCGCGTTGCAGGTAGCCGGGCCAGCCTGCGGAAATGTGCATGACCGTCTCGTTCATGTAGGTGGGGTGCGCGGTCCAGTTCACAAACACGACGAGTGGCTTGCCCTCTGCCGTGTCGATGCGTGTGACCGTCAGCTCATCATCGACAATCGGATCGTCGCGGCGATTGCGATTGAGTCCTTCGACGCGCGTGGACTCCGTCCCCACTCGAACCGGCTGATACGCCTTATCGGCATCGAGGATCGCCTGGGCGATGCGATCCGCCGTGAAGATCAGCAGCGACTCGTCAAAAATGCCGATGGCCTTGTTACCGAAGACATTGTTGCGGTTCATGGCATTCATTTCGGTGGACGCGTGGCAGTGACTCGCCGTGAGCATGAGGGTGTCTGAGGCGATCCCCGTGGAGGCGATACGCGAGAGCACTTCGTCGCGCAAGGAGCGCGGTATACCCAGAAGGTCGCTCGTGACCAGC
>JADLCA010000581.1 GCA_020847495.1 Candidatus Hydrogenedentota bacterium
CGATGAATACGGTGTTCGGTTTGTCGCCGGGGCGGGAAGTGACCTGAAGAGCTTCCCCAGTGACCATGAGTTCCTCCAGCGTCAGAGGTTCATCCGCGCTGACTACCGCCGTGGCGATGTGCTCCTGTCCTGGGCTGACCGCGTTGCGCACGCTGAACATGGCCGGGGCAACGGAAAAGAAGGTGTCCACCAGCGCACTGACATGGAACCCGACCCGGTCGACGCGCTTCGAATTCGCGAGGATGAAGAATGTGTCCTTGAAACTCCCCGTGGGTAAATCCGGGGACAGCCGAAGGGTGACCGCCCACTCCGCATGCTCGGGCGAAGCCCAGTCGGACTCGGGGCGCTTCTGCACGTCTACGGTGTAGAGAGGGGCTGCGGCGGCGGCGGGGGTGCCATCCGCGGCAGTGGGCTTCGCGGCGCGACCCGCCTCGGCGCCAGTAATCTCGAGGTCCGGCGCGTTGGCCTCCCGAACGATCATGGTAACCTCCGCGGACTGGCCTTTTTCGAGGTTACCGAATTCCACCGCATTGGGCTCCACCGTGTATTCCGGCACAATCGTGACCGCCACATCGATCGACGCCTGCGGATTCTTGGGATCGTTGGAGTATACCGTCAGCGTCTTTCGCGAGTGGAAACCGGGAATCCGGAAGGGATCAATCGTGATCTTCATCGGCATGCGGCCCCCCGGAGGGATTTGGGTAACCTGCTTGCCGCCCGGCATCACCAGGTTCTTCTCCATTTCACCAACCGTGCACCCACAGGAGGTACGGATTTCGCTAATTTCAAGAGGAGCTTTGCCACGGTTGGCAACGAAAATCTCCTTGACCGTGAAATCACTGTTGATGATTTCACCGGCATCGAAGACTTTTCCAGGCAGCTCAATGGTGCCGGTGCTATCCATGCTCCCCTGTTCGCCGGGGAGCAAGCCATCTCTCACGGAGGAGCCACGGCCCTGCTCACGCAGACGCTGGGCCTCTTCAATGACGTTGCTGCCGCCGCTATCCGTCGCGCTGGTGGAACGAAGGTAAACCAGCAGGAAGAAGCCCGCTAAAGAAACAACAAAAGCGATAACAATATGATTGGAACGGATACGCATGAATCACTCCGCGCGGAATCGCACGCCGTAACGCGCTTCCGCGGCGATTAGTTCTTTGGCCAAATTCCCATAAATCGGTTCCGTGACCGAAATCTGGACTTCCATGCCCATCAGCAGCGCACCTACAACAGGTTCAAACACAGGCATCACCGTGACTGCACGCGGACACTCCCGGTGCACGACCGCCCGCATGGCGTCCGCCAAAACGGGGCTGCTGCCCTTGAACACACTGCCGGCCATGACCACTTCGAATGCGTCCTGGGACATGCCCAGCTTGCGCGCTAGCCCGTTGACCATGGCGCCCAGATACCGGCCACCGCGTTCCAGAATATCACAGGCGACCTCGTCTCCTTCAAACGCGGCGTCAAACACGATCTTGGCCATCGGCTGCAGATCGGCGTAGGTAATCTCGCGGCGGTACAGCTTATAGAACAATTCTTCGAGGGTAGCGCATCCCGCCCGCTCCATGAATCTCGCGGTCATCAACGTGGGCGGCACGATTCCATCCCGGGCCTGCCAGACCCGCTGGATCCCTTCGCGGCCGATGTCGTAACCGGAGCAGAGGTCTCCGAACTCGGGGCCGAGTCCCCCCACGCGCGCGTGCTCGCCCTGGCGGTTACGGCCGGCCGAAACGCAGCCCGTTCCGCAGGCAATCACAATTCCATAGGGAGCGCGCGTGCCGCCGCGAAGGCCCCCCATCGAATCATTCTGGAAATCCCGGGGGATGCTCCCAAAGAGCGGCGTGTAGATCTCACGCTCAAGCATCACATAATCCTCGGGCACATCGGCCCCGGCAACCCCCAGGCCGATAGCGTCGATGTCGGATAGTTGAAGCCCGGCATCCTGAAGTGCGGCCTCTACGGCCTTGCGGTTCTCCGCGAGGGCATGTTCCACACCGTGGATTTCGTAGTTGCCGGTTCCGGCCTTTCCAAATCCGAGGACACGCCCTTCTTCATCCCCCACGAGGCAGAAGGTCTTCGTCGCCCCAACATCGAGCCCCAGGTAACGCCGCATACTTCCTCCTGTTGCGCCGGGATCACACAAAGACACGGCGCGCGAGACTGGCTGGTCCCGCGCGCCGTGACAAGTTTACCATGAATATCGCGTCAGTTGCCTTTGACTTCCCGAAGCCGTTGCTGTGCCTGTTCGGTCACTTCCGACAGCGGGTAGTTCTCGATGAGCTGCTGCCACAAGTCGACGGCGCGCTGCGTCTGGCCCAGAGCCATATGACAATCGGCCTGGCGCGTCATGGACACCGCCGCTTTCGTATTCTCCGGGCCCGGATAACCGCTGCGGACCTTCTCGAATTCGCCGATGGCTTCCTCGAACTTGCTCAGCTTGCGGTACGATTCCGCTTTCCAGAATTGGGCGCTGGCGGCATACTCGGTGTTCGGGTAACGCTGCAAGTACGAGTCGTACAGCGTGAGCGCCGTCTGGTAATCGTCGTTCAGAAACGCCTGCTGCGCCTTGTTGTACTCCGTGAGCGCGTTCGCGCCCGCGTCCGCGGTCGTCGGAGGCACCGGTGAGCCCGGTACTGTTGATCCCGGTGCGGCGGCCCCCGGCGGAGGCAACGTACCCTGCGCGGTACCGGCAGGCGGTTCCACGGTAGGCATATCGAATTCCGCCGACGGACGGGAAGCCCCGCTCCGGCCAAGGTCCTGATAAACGACCGAGGCCAGGCGGTCCAGCGTTTCCTGCATCTTCTTCAGCTGAACCTGATTCTCTTCAACGAGCGATTGCAACTGACGGGTGGTGTTTTCGCTCGCCTCGACCTTTGCGGTAAGTTCAGCAGTGGTCTCATTCAGTTGGGTAACCCGCGGACCGAGGTCCGATTCGAGGTTCTTGACGATCCGGTGCGTGGCGTAGACCGAGTTGGCGACTTGGTCCCCGCTGGAACCCGTAGTCGCGCACCCGGCGCACAGCGCCAGCACAAGCGCCATCCCGGCGAGCGAAATCCTGGATTGCATGGCAATTCCCCTAGTTTTTCTTCGCTGAATTGAACTCGCAACGGCGATTCTTCGCCCACGCGTCTTCGGAGTGACCCGGGTCGGCGGGATCTTCTTCGCCATAGCTGATCGTGATCATGCGGTCGCCGGAGATCCCAAGGCGAATCAGGTGATCGCGGGTCGCCAGGGCGCGCTTCTCGCCGAGGGCCAAGTTGTAGTCCTGGGTGCCGCGCTCGTCGCAGTGCCCTTCAATCTGCACGTACACATCCGCGTACTGCTTGAGAACTTCCGCGTTGTGGCTCAGGGTTTCCAGCGCGTCCGGGCGCAGGGTATAGCTATCATAATCAAAGTAGATTGGCCGCACGCCTTCGGCAGAACCAAAGACCAAGCTCTCCACATCCAACTCCGGCTGTCCCGTACCTGTAGTGGTCTCAGTGGTGCTGGAAGTCGGGGGCGCCAAGTCAGGCTGAATCGGCGCAGGCTTCTTGCTTTTACATCCGGTCGACAGGGCAACAGCCATGACAAGGCATGTTGCGAGCAACAATCCATTCCGCAAGTGTTTCATTTCGAGCGTTCCTCCAATGACCCCTCCCGGGGTGTCGTTTGTCGTATTCAAGGGCATTTGATGTTAGCAGATTGCCCCGAATGGATCAAATTGGCCAATGTCAATGACTTATATGCCAACGGCCCGGAAAAAGTTTCCCCGCACGGGATTTTCTGGAATCAGGGAACCTTTTCGGGCAATCAGACATTATAATGTACACCAAACTTTGTGGCTATACAAGATCTTGTAGCGCACCGCGCGGCGTAACCCCAGAACGCTCGCGTATCACACTAACGCCCCACCTCCACCGATTTCATTGACCTTCGCACTTCCACGACTCCTGAGACTATCGCAGTTTCAGGTTATTCTGAATACTCGTAACAGCCGCCCGGATGTCTTCTGCATGCCCAAAAGCACTCAGGCGGAAAAAGCCTTCGCCGCCAGGCCCAAAGCCCGATCCGGGCGTGCCAACGACATGGGCCTCATTTAACAGCTTGTCGAAGAAGTCCCAGGACTTCATGCCGCCCGGGGTCTGCATCCACACATACGGGGCGTTCACGCCGCCATACACGGTGAGGCCGATGGCCTCAAGTCCCTGTTTGATGGCGCGGGCATTGGCCATGTAGTAGGCGACCATCGCCGCGCTCTCCTTCTGACCTTCCGGCGAGAGGACGGCGAGGCCGCCCTCCTGGACGACGTTGGAGGCGCCGTTAAACATGGTGGTCTGACGCCGGTTCCACAAGTGATGGACCTTGCCGGGTTCAGCACCTTCGCACGCAAGAGTCTTGGGGACCACGCTCCACCCAAGCCGCACACCGGTGAAGCCGGCCTCTTTTGAGAAACTACTGATTTCGAGCGCACATTCCCTGGCGCCCTCGATCTCGAAGATGGTGCGGGGCAGGTCCGGGTCGCTGATGTAGGCCGCGTACGCGGAGTCGTAGATGATAACCGCTTGGTGCGTGCGCGCATACGCCACAAATGCAGAGAGTTGCTCGCGACTGGCGACGGCCCCGGTCGGGTTATTGGGACTGCACAGGTAGATGAGGTCCACCTTGCCCTTGGGCGGTTCGGGGATGAAGCCATTCGCCGCGGTGCAGGGCATGTAGACGAGACCTTCGAAGCGGCCGTCCTTCCACTGGCCGGTTCGGCCCGCGATCACGTTACTGTCGACATAGACCGGGTAGGCCGGGTCCTGCACGGCAACAACGCTATCCGCGCTGAAGATCGATTGAATGTTGGCGGAATCGGGTTTGGCGCCATCGCTAACAAAAACCTCGTCCGTATCGAGAGAAACGCCATAGCCGCGGTAACGCTGGGCGAGGGCTTCGCGAAGTTCCGTGTTGCCCTGCTCCGCGCCGTACCCGGTGTAGGTCTTCACGTCGGCGAGCTTGTCCACCCCCCGGTGAAGCCCGGCGATGACGGAGGGGGTCAAGGGCTCGGTCGTGTCGCCGATGCCCAGACGCATGACCTTGACGTCCGGGTGGGCGGCCTGAAAGGCGCGGGTCCGCTTGGCGATCTCGGGGAAGAGATAGCCCGCCTGCAATTTGTCATAGTGCTCGTTCGTCTTCGCCATGGTGATGTAACAAAACTCCTTCCGCTGGCCATGGATGAATGGAATCCGAAGGGCCTTTAGGATACCTGATGTCCCACGCTTCATGCACATTTTTGGCGACGGGCGCGCAATGAATGGGAAGTATGGGAGGAATGGGAACTATGTGAGGAATGGGAGGCGAGATGCTGTCGGGCACGGCACCGTTGTCCCAGGATTCCCAGGAATGGGAGGCAAGAGCTGTCGGGCACCGTTATCCCATAATTCCCATACCTCCCATACTTCCCATCGCCTGTGAAATCGCGTCAGCGAGGCAGTACCAAGCGGCCTATTCGAGTTGCCCTTGTTACCGCTTCGGGCATGGGCTAAGATGGCGCGGGCATTCACTACCATTGCGAGGGGATAACCATGAGATCTCTTTCTGGAATCACGCTGGTGTTGCTAGCCGCTGTATCGGCCCACGGCCAACTCGTCCTTTCGGGGAACGAGAACAAGATCGACCTTTCAAGCGGCACAGCCGTGGTGCTGCCGGATGCGCCACCGGATACATTGACCATCCTCAACTTCTCGACGTTTCCGCCCAAGGTCACGCACTTGGAGAACATCCGCAACAGCGTGATCGGCCCGCCATCAAACATCGCCATCACGCCAGACGAGAAACTGGCGTTGATCGCCAGCTCCACCCTGCCGGACCCGGCCAACCCAGGCAAATGGATCCCCGACGATGTAATCCAAGTGCTCGATCTCACGCTCGATCCACCAGCAGTCATCGCGGAGATCAAAGCCGAGAAGCAGCCCTCTGGCATCTCGATTGCCCGGGACGGGTCCTTTGCCCTGGTCGCGAACCGGGCCGCGGGCACGGTGTCCTTGCTTACGATTGCGGGGAAGAAGGTCGAGATTAAGCAATCGGTGAAAGTATGCGAGCCCGAGGACAACATCGCTGACGTCATTCTCTCTCCGGATGGGACCTTCGCCGTCGCCAGCGTGTGCAAGGCGCACTATCTCGCGCTCCTGGAGATCAAGGACGGCGTGCTGAGCGTGTCCGAGCGCAAATTCTCGACGTGTGGGGAACCTTACCGCTGCGTGATCACGCCGGATGGCGCGTACGCGATGACCGCGGGCGCGGGCAAGGGCTACCCCGACGAGGACACGATTACGGTCGTGGACCTCAAGGCGAACCCGCCGCGCACAGCAGATTTCGTGTGTATCGGCTCCGGTCCGGAGTCGATGGAGGTCAGCCCGGATGGCCGCCTGGTTGTCGCGGTTCTGATGAACGGATCGAATCTCGCCCCGGATTCGCCGCTTCGCAACGAGCATGGGCAACTGACTGTTCTCGCGTTTCGCGGCAAGCGGCTGGAAGTCATTCAGAAACTCGACACCGGGGCCATCCCGGAAGGCGTCGCCTTCTCGCCGGACGGCAAATACATCATCGTGCAGTGCCACCCGAGCCGCGAGCTGTGGTTCTATGAAGTGAAGGGCGAGACGGTGCGCGACACGGGTACGCGGATCAGCGTGCCGGGGATGCCGTCGTCTCTGCGCGCGGCGGAGAAGCCGTAGGGGGAAACCGCCATGCCGGGAGAGTCTGCCCTGTACGCAGTGACAGGCGCCTTCGGGTACTCCGGGAAGTACATCACGACGCGCCTGCTCGCGGCGGGAAACAGCGTCATCACGCTGACGAATTCTCCACAGCGCGAGAACCCGTTCGGCGATGCCGTAAAGGCGTTTCCATTTCATTTCAACGATCCCGAGGCCTTAACCACCAACCTGCGCGGCGTGGAGGTGCTGGTCAACACCTACTGGGTGCGTTTCAATCACCGGATGTTTACGCACGCAAACGCGGTGGAAAACACGCTCACCCTGTTCCGCTGCGCGAAGGAGGCGGGCGTTCGGCGCGTGGTGCATGTGAGCATCACCAACCCTACCGAGGATTCTCCGCTCGAGTATTTCAGTGGAAAGGCCAAACTGGAGCGGGCGCTGCGGGAATCGGGAATGCGCCACGCCATCCTGAGACCCACGGTCTTGTTCGGTAAGGAAGATATCCTCATCAACAACATCGCGTGGATGCTGCGGCGCTTCCCGGTCTTTGGCGTGTTTGGGGACGGGCAGTACCGCATCCAGCCGGTCTACGTCGATGACCTCGCGGCGCTGGCCGTTGAGCAGGCAGCCTCGGAAGAGAACGCAATCATCGACGCGATCGGGCCGGAGACGTTCACCTACAAAGAGCTGGTGCGTGTCATCGGTGGCATCATCGGACATCCCCGTCCCGTGCTCTCCATCCCCCCGCGCCTGGGCGGCGTCGTAGCGGCGGTCGTGGGCCGCCTCGTCAACGACGTGATTATCACCCCCGAAGAAATCGCGGGGCTGATGGCCGACCTGCTCCATGTGGACTCCCCGCCCGCAGGCCACACGCGCTTGACGGACTGGGCCACGGAGCACGCCCAGGAACTCGGCCACCGCTACGCAAGCGAACTTGCCCGGCGTCGCGACCGGCAAAGCGCCTACGGCAAAGCATGATTCCCGCGAGTATGGGAATCATGGGAAGTATGGGCACTACGGGAACCCTGCTCCCTCCCCGCTCTGAGCGCGACACTCGGGCTCTTGACCAAAAACCGTTTAGCCTGAAGGGCCGAGCGTAAGGTCCCCCTTCGAAGGGGGCAGGCCCGCAGGGCCGAGGGGGATGTTCTTTCGCCAAGCGCCAGACCCACACCACCGCCTTCCCCTTGCGTCGCGCTCCCGCGTTCGCCACAATAGCTGCTGCAAGGCAAAACTCGAACCTGTGAGGGCATCACTATGAAAACGCTCATTCTATGTGTTGCGGGGCTGCTGGCGGCGCTCCCCGCGTTTGGCGCGGTCAAGACGGAGATGATCGAGTACAAGGACGGCGACACCGTCCTGGAAGGGTATCTCGCGTACGACGATGCGGCGTCCGGGAAGCGCCCAGGGGTGCTCATCGTGCATGCGTGGATGGGCCTGGGCGAGCAGTCCAAAGACAGTGCGCGGCGACTTGCGGAGATGGGGTACGTCGCGTTCGCCCTGGATATGTATGGTAAGGGCGTTTACGCCGCCAACCGTGACGAGGCGAGCAAGTTGTCGGGGGCGATCAAGGGCGACCGGGCGAAGATGCGCCAACGCGCGATTGCGGGGCTGAACGTGTTGCGCAGTCATGAGCTGTGCGATAGTAGCCACGTGGCGGCGATCGGCTATTGCTTCGGCGGCACGACGGTGCTGGAAATCGCACGCAGCGGCGAACCAATCCAGGGCGTCGTGAGCTTCCACGGCGGACTGGACACCCCCACGCCCGCGGATGGGAAGAATATCAAGGCGAAGGTGCTCGTGCTGCACGGGGCGGATGACCCCGGCGTGCCGCCCGAGCAGGTGGCCACGTTCCAGCAG
>JADLCA010000582.1 GCA_020847495.1 Candidatus Hydrogenedentota bacterium
AACCTCGAGAGGCCCGCCCGCGGCCCCCACATACGTGTTGGTCCAGTAGCGGCCCCGGATGTGAAGCTGGCCTCCCACCTGCACGTCCTGCAACTCGGCCAGCGAAGACACGCTGAACCAACTCAGCAACACGATGACCCCAATCCTCGGCATTGCTCATCTCCTTCGTAGGTGCTTGGTTATGTCAATGGTCTGCTCTTTCCGGGCGACTTTCCCTCCGCAAGTACACACACGCGCCGACTGACCGCGGTTCGCTTGGACTGTTGGAGAGTCATTTGTTGCCTGCAAGATCCTCCTCTATACCCCTCGTGATTGCCTGGTCTGGCTTGTCTGGCTCGCATAGGGTTCCGCGATCGTCTTTGTGCGCGGGCTGCCCTTGCGGTCTCAACGCCGTGAACGTGGATAAGGTCGATTGACTGGAACGTTGGGATAGGGCTCTTACCGCGTCAGCTGAAGAGGAATCACAACCCCTCACCCTGGCCGTCCATTTTCCCGATGGGTATCCCGCTGAGGCGTTAGGAACGCTGGCGACTGTACCCACTTGTTGGCTCCCCCCTGAACGCGAACCAACCCCCCAATCCAGACTCGTTGGATTTCACCAACGATAAAGCCCCACATACCGCAAACTGCCCATCCCCAATTACAGGTAGTTTACGGTAATATGGGATGTTGTTTCTGTGTTTCTCGATAAATTCAATAATTCAACTGTCACCACTATAACCTGAATGTCCTGTTCTGTCCAGTCCTTTCTTCGTACAGATACGCTTTTTACGGTCAGCTTCCACAATATATTGTATGGGTTGGGCACAGGCCCAGTCCCTTCTTTCTGCGCAACTTCACTCAGTTCAGTTAGTCGTGCCGTTACTTCACAAGGGCCTGCAGCGGTCAACGCAAGCAAGTGTAGCCTTGGCACGGTGCTCCTCTTTCTCATTGCTGGCGCCCTGCGTAACTTCAAGGGGCGTTTGACATCTCGTGAATGGGCATGCCATGTTTTCGGAAACACGTGCAAAGACTCCCCGCACCGGCAGAGGTCTTACCGGTCGTGACAGCATTGAAAGGACGAGCATGAAATCACCAATCCACCTGTTGCTGCGCCGGGCGGGCGTACTCCTTCTCGCCTCGATACTGGCGTCATCCGGATGTGCCCATCTACGCCACGCGGAACCAGGCAGTAAGGAAACCGCCCTGGACCGCTATGTGGCCAAGCCCGATCCAAGCTATGCGTACTCGGTTCTGAGTGCGGCAAAGGGCGAGGGGTACACGAGTTTCGTGGTCGATATGACGTCCCAGACCTGGCGCACGCCGGAGGAAGTGGACCGTACGGTTTGGAAACACTGGCTCGTTATCGCCAAGCCCGATGAAGTGAAGACGGACGTAGCCCTCCTCTTCATCAACGGAGGCGACAACGGCGGCGCGGCGCCCGAAGGGGCCGAAGAGCGCATGGCGCGTATCGCAATGGCCACAGGATCGGTGGTGGCAGACCTGCGCATGGTCCCGAACCAACCCCTTGTGTTCGCGGGAGACGGCATCCCGCGCGAAGAAGACGCTATGATCGTCTACACGTGGGACAAGTATCTCCGCACGGGCGACGAGACCTGGCCGGCCCGCCTGCCCATGACCAAAAGCGCGGTCCGCGCCATGGATACCGTGACCAGCCTCCTCGCCAGCGATGCAGGCGGCAAGGCCGCCGTGGAGCGGTTCGTAGTTGCAGGCGGATCGAAACGTGGTTGGACGACCTGGACGACCGCGGCCGTCGATAAGCGCGTTGTCGCCATCTGCCCCATTGTGATCGACATGCTGAATCTCGTGCCGTCCTTCATGCACCACTGGGAGGTCTACGGGTTCTGGGCCCCCGCCGTGAACGATTACGTGGAAATGGGCATCATGAACTGGATGGGCACTCCCGAGTACGAGGCGCTCATGAAGATTGAAGAGCCTTACGAATACCGCTCGCGCTTTACCATGCCCAAGCTCATTCTGAATGCCAGCGGCGACCAGTTCTTCCTGCCCGATAGTTCGCAGTTCTACTTCGATGACCTCCCCGGCGAGACTTTGCTGAGGTACGTACCCAATACCGGACATTCGATGCGTGACACCGACGCCTTGGAGTCGCTGCTGTCCTTCTACCAGACCGTGATCGCGGATTCTCCCCGGCCCAGATTCACGTGGGCCGTCGAAAAGGACAATTCCATTCGCGTGACGGTGAAGGACAAGCCCGCCTCGGTGGCCTTGTGGCAGGCCACAAATCCCGACGCCCGCGATTTCCGGGTAGACACCATCGGCAAGGCTTGGACGAGCACGGCCCTGCCGGACCAGGGCGGCGGCGTTTACGTCGGCGCCGTGACCGAGCCCCCAAAGGGCTGGACGGCCTTCTTTGTCGAACTTACCTATCCTACGGAAGGTCCGGTGCCACTCAAGCTCACAACACAGGTCCACGTCGTGCCGGACAAGGCGCCCTTCACCTACACACCGCCCCAGGAGACACCCGAGGGATTTCTGAGCAAGTGAGGATTGTTTCCTCGCCGGATCGTGGCGACGTGCCGCGCCGCATTCTGATTGTTTGAAGAGGAACCTCTCATGGAACTGCCGGCTGCCCTTCGTGAACCACTTCGGCCTCTTTTTGACGCTATTCCCCTGGAAAGCGCCATGGAATCGCTCGTCGTCACGGCCGTTCCGGCGCAGGACTTCACCGGCCTGGTGGATGACTTGGTCGGAATCCCGGTCCTTTCGGCCCGGCCCGCACTTTGCGCGGGATTGTGGCTTTATGTGGATGACCTCGAGCGCAGTCACGTGCTGAGCCAGGGTATCGATGATAGTACCGGTTCTTTCTGGCACGGGATCATGCACCGGCGCGAAGGCGATTTCAGCAACAGCCACTACTGGTTTCGCCGCGTGGGATCGCACCCCGCCATGAAATCCATACCCGGCTACGACGCGCATGCCTTCATAGACGAAGTGGAGCGGCGGCGCGGCCAGAAGGCACCCGATCTCGTCGCGCTGCAACGAAAGGAATGGGAGACCCTCTTCTCCTGGTGCGCGGAGCGCGACGTGTGAGTTTTGGACGGTTCATCTGGCGCAACGCCTTCCGCAACAAACGGCGAACGGGCCTGACCATGCTCAGCATTGGCTTCTCCCTGTTCCTGTTGATGGCTCTTCTGACCTTCATGGGCCAGCTCCTCAATCCCGTGAGCGAGGCGGACAGCGCCCTGCGTCTCATTGTTTCTCCGGCAACTTCCTTGGCAGACCTCATGCCGATTGCATACCGCGACCGGATCAGGCGCGTGCCGCACGTTGAACACGTCACGACCTTGCAATGGTTCAATGGCATCTACAAGGATCCGGACTACCAGTTTGCCAATTTCGCGACCGACCCGGAAGAGGTCTTTGAAGTCTACGTCGACCAGGGGATCGGTGCGCGGGAAAAGGCGGCATTCATCGCCGAACGCCGCGGGACCGTCGCGAGTACCGCGCTCGCCAAGCGATTCAACTGGAAGGTGGGCGACTCCATTACCCTGAAGGGGACCATCTTCCCCGTGGATCTCGACCTCGTCCTCGTGGGCACGTTCACGGATCCGCTGTCCCAGGAGTTGCTCTACTTCCACTACGATTACCTCAATGAGGCCATGGACAACATCAATCTCGTAGGAGCGTTCGCTGTGAGAGGGTCCAGCGTGGACTCCATCCCCGGCATTGCGGAGGGCATAGACACCCAGTTCCGCAATAGCGCCTCAGAAACCAAGACCGAAACGGAAAAGGCTTTCGTGCTGGGATTCGTCTCCATGCTTGGGAATATCCAGGGCATCATCGCATCAATCGCGGGAGTGGTCGTCTTTACCATGCTGCTGGTCGCGGTGAGCACCATGGGGATGGCGGTGCGAGAACGCGCACGTGAAGTCGCCATTCTAAAGACGATTGGCTACGCGCGCTCGACAATACTCGCCCTCGTTGTGGGCGAAGCGGTCTTTATCGCGCTTGTGGGCGCCGCTTTGGGCGTGACTCTGGGCGAGTCGCTTCGCCTCGTCGACCTCAACATCATGACCCAGGGGTTCATCACGCGCTACA
>JADLCA010000583.1 GCA_020847495.1 Candidatus Hydrogenedentota bacterium
ATCGCGTTGTTGCCATCGCGGGGATCGCTGAACAGGCTCGTAATTTCGAGCCGGTCGAGCCGTTCGCCAAGCTGGCTATCCAGCGCGGCGAGTTCCGCGCCCAGGGACTCGTCGGCCTCGGATTGCGCCAGTTCAAGCAGCACCAGCGCGTCGGAGATTTCCTGATCCAGCGCGTCAGGCGCGGCGACGATTCCTTTCAGGCCCTTGAGGCGCTGCACAACTTTCTGTGCCGAATCCGGATCATCCCAAAAGTTCGACGCGGACATCTGCCGCTCGATCTCGGCGATCTCCCGTTTTGTGCCGTCGACGTCCAGACACGTGCGCAATTCCTTCAAGCGCGCCGCGTAGTCGTTCAGTTTGACGGCCTCGTCTTCATACATGACAGAAATCCTTGTTGGCTGATTCAGAGAGATTCGTATGCCCGCAGAAGCGTGGCCCGGCCACGGGGCGGGGATGCGCGTCAATTCCCGAAAAGCGGTACCGCCATATAGTATAGGAATGGCGAGGCGAACAGGAAACCGTCGCACCGGTCGAGCACGCCGCCGTGCCCTGGGAAGAACGAACCGGAGTCCTTCCACCCGGCATCGCGCTTGAGACAGGACTCCGCCAGATCGCCCACCTGCGACGCGATGGACAACACGACGCCCGCGTACACGTATTTCCCCAGGCCCCAGTGCGGCAGGATGTCGCCCGCGAACTCGCGTTGCAGGAAGTACATCCCGGTCATGCCCAGGACTGACGCGGCGAACCCCGCCACGGCCCCTTCCCAGGTCTTTCCGGGGCTGGCCTTGGGCGCCAGCTTGTGTTTTCCGATGGCGCGTCCCACGAAGAAGGCCGCCGTATCGGTCAGGATCACGGCGACAAACAGCATCGTTACGAGGCCAGGTCCGTACTGGCCGATGCCATGAAGCAACACGAGATGCGCGCCGAACCAACCCACGTACACAAGCCCGAATATGGTGCCCGCCAGCCCGGCCACCGCGTACTGTCCTCGGACGACGTGCAGCGCCGCCACCAGCAGGCAACCGCCGTATAAGAGGAAGTGGGTCAAGGTTGGGCTGTTGAAGAAGCCGCTGAGCGTGATCAACGTGCCTGCGAGCATGCCGCCGATGGTCTCGGGCGATATCTGACGTGCGCGCGCGATGGCGTACAGTTCGTACAGGCCGACGAAGGTCAGCAGGCTGACCAACAGGGAGAAGCCCAGCCGCAGGGAGGGTGTCCACATGAATACGATGAAGAGAGACAACGCGATGATGCCGGTGATCGTGCGCAGCAGAACGGAGCCGCCACTCTTGGTCTGTCCCATGGCTTATCTGCCGCCGAACCGGCGCGCGCGCGACTGAAATTCCGCGATGGCCTTATACAGATCCGGTTTGCGGAAGTCCGGCCACAGCGTCGGTGTCAGCACGATTTCGGCATAGGAAAGCTGCCACAGCATGAAGTTGCTGAGGCGCATTTCGCCGCTGGTGCGAATAAGCATGTCGGGGTCGGGTAGGCCGGGCACGTACAGGTGGCGCGCCAGACAGGCCTCGTCCACCTCCTCCGGGCGGAGGCGTCCTTCGCGTACGGCCACCGCGATCTTGCGGGCCGCGTCGGCCAACTCGGCGCGCGCGCCGTAGTTGATGGCCACGTTTAACACCATGGCCGTGGTGCCCGCGGTCAACTCCATGGCGTGGCGCAGATCCTCCTGCGCGCGCGTGGGCAATCCTTCCATGCGCCCCATGACGGAGACGCGGATGTTCTCCTTGTGGATGCTCTCCAGCTCGATGGCGATGTACTTGCTAAGCAGACGGAAGAGGGCGTTCACTTCGAGCTTGGAGCGGCGCCAGTTCTCCGTGGAGAACGCGTAGAGGGAGAGCACGCCGATACCCAACTCGCGGCTGGACTCCACCACGGCGCGCACGCTTTTCGCGCCGGCTTCATGGCCCGAGGCACGGGTGACGCCATGCTGCTGCGCCCAGCGCCCGTTCCCGTCCATGATGATGGCGATGTGGCGGGGAAGCCGCGACAGGTCGAGGCTCGGCAGTTCCGGGCCCGTTTGCCCGCTGGGGTTGTTCTGTCTCGCCGGGATACTCATACGAAGTGGACTCGCGGACGTTCCGGCCGTCCCGCGGCTCGAGATTCTTCCCCCGGGGCGGCCCCTGTTACGGCGTTCGGCGAATCCGTTGAACGTTCCACCGGGCCGCCCGCTAGACCTCCATGATCTCCTCGTCCTTCAACTTCAAGACGGCATCGATCTTCGCAATGTAGTCGTCGGTGATACGCTGAAGTTCCGCGCTCAACTTGTGCGCGTCATCCTCGGGCAAATCACCCTCTTTCTGTTCCTTCTTCACCTCGTCGACGAGATGGCGCCGGATATTGCGCACCGACACGCGGGCTTCCTCGGCCAGCTTGTGCACATGCTTCACCAGGTCCTTGCGCCGGTCCTCGGTCAACTGCGGGATTGGGATCCGGATGATCTTGCCGTCGTTCGAAGGGGTCAACTCCAGCGGTGACGCGAGAATGGCCTTCTCGATGGCATGAACACTGCCCTTGTCCCACGGGGTGATGGTCAGGAGCCGGGCCTCGGGCGCCGCCACGGTGCCAAGCTGATTGATCTTCATCTTGGACCCATACATCTCGACCTCGATCGTGTCCAGCAGGCCGACCGAGGCACGCCCCGTGCGAATGTGAACCAGTTCGTGCTCGAAAGCCTCCAGGCTTCGTTCCATCTTGGCCCGTGCATCTTTGCAGAGCGCATGCTCCATGGCTCAGTCTCCTTTCACCAGGGTCCCGATTCGCTCCCCCCTGACCGCTTTTATCATACTCCCCGGCTCGTTCAAGTTGAACACAAGGATGGGCAATTTGTTCTCGCGGCACAGCGAAATCGCCGTCGCGTCCATGACGCGCAGGTTCTGCGCCAGTGCCGTCGTGAACGACAATTCATCATACCGGTTCGCCGTGGGATTTTTCACAGGATCGGCGTCGTACACGCCGTACACCTTGGTGGCCTTGAACAGGATATCGGCGCCGATTTCATTGGCGCGCAACGCCGCCGCGGTGTCCGTGGTAAAGAAGGGATTGCCCGTGCCGGCGCCGAAGATGACGACCCGGCCTTTCTCCAGATGACGCAAGGCCCGCCGCCGGATATAGGGTTCGGCAACGGGCCGCATTTCGATTGCTGTTAGAACGCGTGTGGCGATGCGCTTGCGCTCGAGCACCGCTTGTAGCGCCAGGGCATTGATCACCGTGGCCAGCATGCCCATGTAATCGCCCGTGGGCTGGTCCAGGCCCGTGTCGATGCCCTGCACGCCGCGGAAGATGTTGCCTCCGCCGACCACCAGACCGATATCAACGCCGAGCCTTCGGATCTCCACGATCTCGTCGCAGAACCGCCCTACGGTGGCAAAGTCGATGCTCTCGGAGCCGTCCCCTTCCAGGGCTTCCCCGCTCAGTTTAAGCATGATCCGCTTGTATACGGGCTCCGCCACGATGGTCAATCCCCTTCCGCAGTGTTCGACATCCCCGCGCAGGAGGATTCGGGTTACAGGGCCTCGCCCAGTTGGAAGCGGGCGAACCGGCGGACATCGATCTTCTCGCCGACCAATCCGCTGAGTTCCTTCATCAACTGCTCTATGGTGCGGTCATTCTGCTTCACGGAGTACTGCTCCAAAAGACAGACGGTCTCGTACCACTTGTTGAGTTTGCCTTCGGCGATCTTCTCGCATACGTTCGCGGGCTTGCCGGTTTCGGCGGCCTGCTTCACGTAGATGGCCTTTTCCGCGGCCAGGGCCTCGGCGGGCACATCTTCGCGCCGCACCCACTTGGGATACGCGCTGCAAATCTGGAGGCAAACGTCCTTGCAGAATTGCTGGAACTTCTCGCCGCGCGCCACGAAATCGGTTTCGCAGTTGATCTCCACGAGCACGCCAATCTTGCCGCCCGTGTGGATGTACGACGTGACCATGCCCTCTTTGGCGTCGCGGTCTTCGCGCTTGGCCGCCGAGGCAATGCCCTTCTCGCGCAGCCAGGTCACCGCCTTTTCAAAATCGCCACCGGCCTCGGTGAGCGCCTTCTTGCAATCCATCATTCCCGCGCCGGTCGCGTCGCGCAGCTCTTTCACAACCTGAGCTGTAATCTCCATGACTTACTCTTCTCCTTCCGCCGGGCTGTCGGCGCCCGCGGCTACTTCAGCGGGCTCCGCACCCGCGTCCACTTCACCAGATGCCTCCCCGGCACTCAACTGTTCCTCGCCACCGGTGCCGTGCACGCGGCGGCCGCGGCCAAATTTCTGCGGCTGCTCGGCGCGGACCTTCTCCGCCTGCGAGAGGCCATCCTGGACCGCGTTCGCGATGACCGAACAAAACAGGGAAACCGCGCGGATGGCGTCATCGTTGCCCGGAATCGGAATCGGCACGCAGTCCGGGTCCGCATTAGTGTCCACGATGCCAATGCACGTGATGCCCAGGCGTTCCGCCTCACGCACCGCGATGGCTTCCTTCTTCGCATCGATCACGAACATCACCCGGGGGAGGGTGTCCATGCTCTTGATGCCGTCCAGGTTCCGGCGCAACTTCACCAGTTCCCGGCGCATCTTGGCGGCTTCCTTCTTCGAGTACTTGTCCATCGTGCCGGCGGTCTCCATCTCTTCCAGGCGCACGAGGTTGCGCACACTGGTCTGGATGGTCTCGAAATTGGTCAGTGTGCCGCCCAGCCAGCGGTGGTTCACATAGTACATGCCGCAGCGCTTGGCCTCGCGCGCGACGGGTTCCTGGGCCTGCTTCTTCGTGCCCACGAACAGCACCGTTCCGCCCTGCGCCACAGTGTCGCGCACGAACGTGTGGGCCTTGTGAAGCTGACGGAGGGTCTTTTGAAGGTCGATGATGTAGATCCCGTTGCGCTGCCCGAAGATATAGCGGGCCATTTTGGGATTCCACCGCCGGGTTTGGTGGCCGAAGTGAATACCGGCCTCCAGGAGTTGCCGCATGGTGACGACTGCCATAGAAATTCTCCTTTAGGGTTTTTCCTCGGGGTCCGGCG
>JADLCA010000584.1 GCA_020847495.1 Candidatus Hydrogenedentota bacterium
GAAGAGATCAAGAACCGTCGCGACCGGATGGCCATTGTAAACGTTTCTGTGGCGCCTCCGGTTCCGGAACAGTTGTGGGCGAGTTACAAACTTCAGTGTTTCCGCGACTTTCCCGATACACCGGTGGTGCTGCGCGCCCAGGTAATGGTGGAAGGCAAGGCCGTTGGTTCGATTTCTGCTGTCATTGGAAAAGGCGCTCAGCGTCGCGAATTCATCACCAAGGTCAACCTGCTCTCGCAGTTCGACCAAGTACCGCAGACGTTTCTGGCTACGGTAGTGGGCGAGTTGCTGCTCATGCCCGAAGGCACCGACGAGGCGTCGGTCGTGGCTGAAACCGCCACATCGTCGCTGGTTTCGCGCGCGTTGTTGTTCAATCCAGTTCGTGTGAACTTCGTGGATACCCTGCCAGCGCCTCCGGCGCCCGATGCGACGGCTCCTGTCGTGCTTCCTCCGGTACCCACACCTGCGGACCCCGCTGCGACACCACCCGCTACTCCAACACCCGATGCGGCGACACCGCCGGCGGATGCCGCGACGCCTGCGCCTGAGCCGGCACCGGTCGCGCCTCCGGCGGATATGCCCGCGACAGATGCTGCTCCGGCAGGCGAGGCTCAACCGGCGGCCACTGCCCCTGAGGCGGCACCGGCCGAGACCCCCGCTCCCACGCAATGAACATTGTCTGCATTGGCGCGCACCCCGACGACTGCGAGTGCTTTGCGGGCGGGACTGCCGTGCGCTGGGTCCAGGCCGGGCACCGCGTACTGTTCGTCTCCATGACCAATGGCGATATTGGCCACTATGCGCAATCGGGTGGAGCGCTCGCGCAACGCAGGGCACGCGAAGCGCGGGTGTCGGCCGAGCGGGGCGGCGTGCAGGAACTCATCCTCGGGTACCATGACGGTGAATTGGAGCCCACGCTCGAAGTGCGCAAGGAAGTGGTCCGCATCATCCGGCGGTGGGAGGCGGACATCGTGCTGACGCACCGTCCTAATGACTACCACCCGGACCACCGCTACACGTCGATGCTGGTTCAGGATGCCGCGTTCATGGTGACGGTGCCTCTGTTCTGTCCCGAAGTGCAACGGCTCGAACGTAACCCGGTGTTTCTTTATCTCGTGGACTCATTCCAGCGGCCGGTTCCGTTCCGTGCGGACATCGCCGTGGACGTGACGGATGTCATGGACGCGAAATGGCTCATGCTGGACGCGATGGAATCGCAGTTCTACGAGTGGCTGCCGTGGCTCGAGGGGCAGTTGGACCGCGTGCCGCGCGAGCCGGAACGGCGTAAGCAGTGGCTGCGCGAAGCGTGGGACCCCTTCCTGCGCACGCACACGGACATCGCGCAGCCGGCGCTCAAGAAATGGTATGGAGCGAAACGGGCCGGCAAGATTGCCTACGCGGAAGCGTTTGAGGTATGCGAGTACGGCCATCAGCCGTCGGATGACGAAATCCGGCGTCTGTTTCCCTTCTTCCCGAAGCACGGCCGCGCCTGATCCGCCGTCATGGAGTGGCCGCGGTCTGCGCGCTTTCTCCCCGCTGGAGCGTGACGCTCTCGCCCCTCAGTTCCAATCGGATGGCCACGCCGGTGGGCGTATCGTCGACGCCCGCGAGATAGCAGCCGGGCGCTGCCTCTTCCCCAACGCTGATCAGGCGTGTCTTGGTTGTTCCGGGTTCCGGCCCGGTGACACGAACGGCCACCTTCTCTCCCACGGTACCCGTGAATTCCAGCGTGATGGCGGGTGCCGCGGGTTCAGCGCGAGTCGCGGGTTCGCCCGTGGTGGGCGGGGCCGCTTCCGTTGCGGTGGGTTGCGCAGGCAACTCAACAGGGGATGGTGGAGGAACCGGCAGAAGGACGGGCTCCCGGGACTGCGGCGGTACGGAAAGATAGCGCTCGGAGGTCTCCGATTGGAAGGTCCCGGCGACTTCGCCGTCTCCGCGCGTGAACTCGAGCCGGACCGCCGTGGCGTCCGCGCCCAGGGTGCTCAATTGGCGGAGATCGAGAATCAGTTCCTGCCGCATTCCCTTCTCAACGTCCAGGTAGTCGCCTTCCAGTACTGGCGTGCCGGGCGCACTCCACGGTAAGCGCGATGAGGGCAAAAGCCGGAATCCGTTGGCGCCGCGTTCGCGAACAAACACGTTGATGCCATACGTTGTCGCAGCACGGTAACCCGGAGCGGCGCCCGCGCCACCGTCGGTCCACGGCACAACCAACGCGACCGTACTCTCACCTTCGTTCACGCAGTGGACGAAGACGCGGTCTTGCACGGGGGTGCTGATTGAGGCCTCAAAGCGAATGGCGCCCGATGGCGGCATGAAGTAGGCCAGCGCGAGCCCAGCAATAAAGACAGCCGCCACCCCTCCTGCAAGCACTCCCGACGCGGCCGCCGCGTGGGACAGGGAATCCCGCCACGGGCTGACCCGCAGCGAACCCATCACAACCAGTAACAGCGCGGAAGCGCCGTACATGGCCTCACCGGCTTTGAACGCGGACACGAGTTGTAGGATATCGCCTTCGTGCATGCGGCTGGCACCAAAGAGCGCGGCGGGATAGACAGCGCCCGCGAGCAGAACCAAGCCACAGACGAGTATTCCCCATCCGATGAAGGCCGCGCGCGCACGCAGCAGAATGATAGCCGCAATCCAGGGGACTATCACATACGCCAACCATGCGTAGCGGAGCGGGTCAGGGACGATTCCTCGCGCCAGCGGATGGCCCACCTCAAACAGCGAAAGCGAGTCCCCTCCCCGTTGCATCCACGGCACGAAGACTGCCGCGCACGCGGCGAGGCAGGCGATCGTGATTGCCACCATCTCCCAGCGCTTGGGCGGTATCGACGCGGCGTGATCCGCCTTTTCCCTCATCCGGGAGGCAACGGACATTTCCGCGGCGTAGCGTTCAAAGGGGAGGTCGATGAATCCGCCCAGGGCCTCGGCGGTGCGGGCATCGATGCGGCCGCGCACGTCCAGAACGTGCGACTCCAGGGTACCGACACGCTCCATGAGACTGCGATTTCGATCATTGGCCCGCGACGGGGAAAGCTTGCCGGCGCTGACCTCTTCCGGCAGGCGCGCGCGTTGAGCACGTACCACCCGCAGCTCCGCTTCCAGGCTGGACAGCCGGGCGCGTTCGAGCCCACGGAACCGCTCGAGCATGGCCTCCGCCTGAGCCAACTCCCGGCGGTATTCGGCAACAAGTTCCGCGTGTCGCTTTGCGTCGATAGAGCCTTCCGCCAGGGTGCGTCCGCAGTCCTCGATGAGGGCCTGTGCCTTCTCCCGGTGGGAGTGGGCCAGCCGCAACAGCAGCTTTGGATCCGCGGCGCGTTCCATGATCACGCGATGGGAACCGCGGTGGCCTCGCCCGGCACCCGCGACTTCTGGAATTCAAGAGCCGCTTTGACAAACGCGCGAAACAGCGGCTGCGGCCTCAGTGGCATGCTGGTGAACTCGGGATGGAACTGCGAGGCGCAGAACCAGGGATGGTCGCGCAACTCGATGATCTCCACCAGTTCGTGGTCGCTCTTCGGGTGAACGCCGCTCACCACAAGCCCCGCTTCCTGCTCGAGACGTTGCTGGTACGCGGCATTGAATTCGTAGCGGTGACGGTGGCGCTCGTCAACCGATTCGTTGCCGTACGCCTCGCGCGCCTTGGTGCCTTCGCGCAGGTTGCAGCGGTAGGCGCCAAGCCGCATGGTCCCTCCCAGTTCGCGCACGCCGCGTTGCTCGGACAGAAGGCAGATGACGGGATCGGGGGTGTCGGTATCGAACTCGGTGGAGTTCGCCCTGGGCAGACCCAGGCAGTTGCGCGACATCTCGATGACGGCAATCTGCATGCCGAGACAAATTCCAAAGAAGGGTTTGCGTGAAGTACGCACGTAATTTACGGCGCGGATCTTGCCCTCAATGCCGCGCGAGCCGAAACCGGGACCAATCACCACGCCGTCAAATGGAGCAAGCTTGTCTTTCGGCAAGGTGCCGTTTTCAAAAATCTCGGAGTCTACCCATTCCAACCGGACTTTGCAGTCGTTGGCGACACCGGCGTGGACGAAAGCCTCGTTGATACTCTTGTAGGCGTCTTCGTGTTCGACGTACTTGCCCACAGCGGCGATGCGCACTTCGTTTGCCGGGTGCCGGATCTTGTCCACGAAAGCGCCCCATGCCTTCATGTCGGCCTCGGGCGCGGTCATCCCAAGGGTGTGCAGAACGATATCATCAAAACCTTGCTTCTTCAGATTCAGGGGAATGGCGTAAACAGGCGACACATCGGGCGCGCCGATGATCGCCTCTTCGGTCACATTGCAGAACATCGCAATTTTGCGGCGCTGGTCGGGACCCAACTCGTGGGTGCCCGTGCGGCAGATGATGACCTGCGGCTGGATGCCGATGTCGCGCAAGGCGCGCACGCTGTGCTGGGTGGGCTTGGTCTTCAACTCGCCCGCGGCTTCGATGAAGGGCACGAGGGTCACGTGAATGTTGCAGCAGGGCTGGGGATACAGGTCGAGGTTGAATTGGCGTATGGCTTCGAGGAACGGCAGACCTTCAATGTCGCCGACGGTTCCCCCCACTTCGATGAGGACGATATCGGCGTCGTCCTCGGGTTCGGCGGTCAGCATGCGGATGCGGCGCTTGATCTCGTCGGTAATGTGGGGAATCACTTGGACCGTCTTGCCCAGGTACTCGCCGCGCCGTTCCTTTTCGATGACGGTATGGTAGATCCCGCCGGTGGTCGCGTTGCTCTTCTGGGAGATCTTGGCGTGGGTGAAGCGCTGGTAGTGCCCGAGGTCAAGGTCGGTTTCCGCCCCGTCGTCGGTGACGAACACTTCGCCGTGCTCGAAAGGATTCATGGTGCCTGGGTCCACATTGATGTACGGATCCAGTTTCATCATGGCGACTTTGAGACCGCGCGCTTCCAGCAGGAGGCCAAGGCTCGCCGCCGCGATGCCTTTGCCCACTGATGAAACCACACCACCCGTTATGAATACATATTTCGGCATTTACAACTCCCCTTCCGGCGCCCCCGCAAACAACCCGCTGACCCGCACCAAGTCTTCCGGAGTATCCACACCAATACTCCGGTAATTCGTATCCACCACGGCTATACTATGCCCATGCTCCAAGACACGCAACTGCTCGAGTTTCTCCAGCTCTTCGAGCGGGGTCACGCTCCATTGGGCGAACTGAATCAAAAAAACCCGGCGATACACATACAGTCCAATGTGCTGCCAATAGCATACCGGGGGCTCCGCGCGCAGCGCCGCGTCCCGGATGTAGGGGATCGGATGGCGCGAGAAATAGAGAGCCCGGCCGTCCTGGCCGCAGACGACTTTGACAATGTTGGGGTCCTCGATCTCGCGCGGGTCCGTGATGGCCCTGCGCGCGGTCGACATGGACACATCCGGGTCATCGAACAAAGCCTGTACAGCCTCGTCGATGGTGCGCGGATCGACCAGGGGTTCGTCCCCCTGAACGTTGACGATCAGGGACGCGTCGCGTGACGCGGCCACCTCGGCGATGCGGTCTGTGCCGGAGGGGTGGTCTACTCGCGTCATGACCACGGGAACGCCCAACGGCTCCAGTGCCTGACGGATGCGTTCGTCGTCCGCCGCAACCAGAACTTCGTCCACGAGCTTCGCCTCGCAAGCACGCCGGAACGTATGATAGACCAAGGGTTTACCCGCAAGCGGAGCGAGCATTTTTCCGGGGAAACGGGTAGAGGAAAACCGGGCGGGAATAACCGCCAAAACGAATTGCTTCCCTGCCGCGCCCATGTCCAAGCCCCTACCGTGGAAAAGCCCAAAAACACCTGATACAACGTCAAACGGTTAGGAGATGAGGAAGGAGATGTCCCGTGTCCTAACGGGATTGCATGCTATCACAGATCCAACGTGAATGCAACGAGTTTCGACGGAGGACCACCACAAATAGAGTTTTTCGAGGAAAACCCACCAGATGTAGGGAGTTTTCCTCACCGGGCATCAGAATCCCTGGCGGCTCTTCGAGGGTGGCCCAAGGGCATTGGCCTCTGTTTACCCTGATGTCCTTTCCGTCACTTCCTTCTTGGACGAGATAGCAGAATTGAAAAAAGCTAGGCGACCATACGCTCATCATGTTTCAAGTGGCTGCGGGCTACCCCACCGACGCGCGTTCGAGGTAAAGAACACCCCTTGAGTTTTCTACTATGAAACCACCAAAACAGACGACTGTCCCTGTTTATACTGTTTATAAAAACACAGGTGACTATCCCTGTTTATACAATAGTATACAGCAGTCCCGTTAGGGACGACAGATGATAGCCCAGCGATTCATCGCTGGGTCCGAGGGACCCTATACCTCCCAAGCCCCGGCAGGGGCGAAAGAGACTACTCCAGCTTCAGTACCGTGTATTTCACGTCATACCTCTCAGGCAAATCCTCCATCCCTATCTTGACCGCCTTCTTCCGATGACACCTCGCCTGCTCTGTCGTCCCTGCCGGGACTCGACTTATGCTTTCCTGCTACCCAGCGATGAATCGCTGGGCTAGTGTCTTTCGCCCTTGCGGGCTGAATTCACCTAAGGCGGAGGCTCGGGTGGGAATATGCGTCTTCCGCTCAATTCGTGTCGTAGTGCGGCTGGAGAATTCGGTACTCTCGATTGCCTATCAGCCAGCAGAAGAATGGCGCTCCTGATCGCGCCATTCTTCTGCGGCCCGTCTTCTTGTACACGGGGGGGCGAGTAAGGCACAATCAGCGCATTGTGGCGGGGGTACTGGAATGATTGATGGGAGTATCATGCTGCGTCTCTGTCTTGCGGCTTTGTTGGTTGCGATAGGAGCCGGTTGCGGAAATAGCCAAAGCCATGCCGTGAAGGTGGTTGGATCGACATCGATTCAGCCGTTCGCGGAACTGTTGGCGGAGCAGTACGTTGCGAAGAACCCCACCTTGGGTGTTGAAGTTCAGGGGGGAGGTTCGACGGCGGGTCTGCAAGCGGTGGCCAACGACCTCGCCGATATCGGGATGTGCTCACGGCTGCTCAAGGCTGAGGAAGAAGGTCAGTACACGCCGACGGTGATAGCCCGCGACGGTCTTGCGATCGTGGTCAATCCGGAGAACTCCGTGGAAGCGCTGACCACCGAACAGTTGCAGGGGCTCTTCAGCGGCAAGATCCAGAACTGGAGCGAGGTTGGCGGAGAGGACGGGCCCGTGCGCCCCATCACCAGGGAAGAAGGCTCAGGTACGCGCGAGAGTTTTGTGCATCTCGTAATGGGCAAAGAACGCATATCGCGACGCAGCCTGACGCAAGAATCGAACGGGGCAGTAAAAGAACTGGTGAAGGGTGATTCCGCGGCCATAGGGTATATGTCGCTGGGGCTGGTCGGGCCGGAGCTGCGAATGGTGCGGATTGACGGTGTGGAGCCCACGGCCGGGAATGTCATTGCGGGTACGTACAAATTGGCGCGGCCCTTTCTTTTCGTGACAAAAGGTACACCGGATGTGGACGCGCAGCAGTTCTTCGATTATGTGCTTTCGGATGAAGGCCAGCAAACTCTCGAATCCGAAGGCTTGGTGCGGGCCCAATGAAACAGGATAAGCTGATAGCTCTGGCGCTGCTGATGGTTGCCTTTTCCGCCGTGTCGGGGCTGGCCTTGATCACGGTCTTCATCTTCAAGGAAGGCCTTCCCATCATCGTGAAAACGGGGCCGGGGAACTTCTTCCTCTCCTCGGACTGGGATCCATCGTCTGGCAACTTCGGCATCTTTTCGATGATTGCGGGGTCTCTTGCAGTGACGTTGTGCGCCATGGTCATTGGAACCGTTTTCGGTCTGGGCCTGGCCATCGTATTAGGCGAATTCTGCCCCCCTGGACTCGCGGCAATCCTGAAGCCGGTGGTCGAACTGCTCGCGGGAATACCTTCGGTGGTTTACGGCTTCGTGGGCGTCGTGACGATCGTTCCGCTCATACGGACGTACCTGGGAGGCCCGGGGCTCTCGGTGCTCGCATCATCGATCGTGCTGGGCATCATGGTTCTGCCAACGGTCACCAGTATCTCGATGGACGCCTTGCGGGCTGTGCCTCGAACCTATTGGCAGGGGTCCATCGCGTTGGGCGCGACGAAGTGGCAAACGACTCACATGGTGATGTTGAAGGCGGCCAAGTCCGGGATTGCCGCGGCGATCATCCTGGGCATGGGCCGCGCTGTCGGGGAAACGATGGCGGTGATCATGGTCGCGGGCAACACTCTGGAGGTGCCCCACAGTATCCTGGACCCGGTGCGGACCCTGACCAGCAATATCGCCCTGGAGATGGGTTATGCCTCGGGCCAGCACCGCGAAGCGCTGTTTGCGACGGGCGTGACCCTCTTCGTCATCATCATGATCTTGAATACCATCGCCCTGGCGATGGCGCGGCGCGGCGCCGGTGAGGGCCGCACCCGATGAGACGCGTCTCGCCGAGGACTGCGCAGCGCATCGTGGTGTCGATTATGTGGTTGCTGGCAGCGGCCACCGTAGGCACGCTGGTGTTCATCATCGCATTCATCCTGGTCCACGGGGTGCCGCACATCACGTGGGAATTCCTGACGCAATCCCCCGTCAGCATGGGCCGCAAGGGCGGCATCTTCCCGATGATTGTGGGCACGGCCATGGTGGCGGGCCTTGCGGTCATCATCGCGGCGCCCATCGGCGTGGCGACGGCGGTCTACCTCACTGAGTACACCCGCGAAAGCCGGATCACCGCGGTGATTCGATTTGGCGCGGACTGCCTGGCGGGGATTCCGTCGATCATTTTTGGCCTGTTCGGTTTTGTCTTCTTCACGATCACGCTGGGCATGGGGCTCAGTGTCGTATCGGGCGCGTTGACGCTGGCCCTCATGGTCCTCCCCACAATCGTCCGCACGAGTGAAGAGGCCATTCGTGCGGTCCCCTACGCATACCGGGAAGTCAGCTACGGGTTGGGCAGCACGAGGTGGCAGATGGTGACGCGCGTGGTGCTCCAGTCCGCCCTGCCGGGTATTTGCACGGGCATCGTGCTTTCGCTGGGGCGCAGCATCAGCGAGACCGCGGCCGTGATGCTGACCGCGGGCTCCGCGCTCGGATTACCCAGTTCGCTCTTCGATTCATCGCGCACCTTGGCGCTGCACTTCTACATCCTCTCGCGTGAAGGCGTCTCCATGTCGAACGCGTATGCGACGGCGTCGGTGCTCATCATCTCGATCCTCGTGCTCAATGTTTTTGCCTATTGGCTGATGCACAAGCTGGTGAGGAAGCCCCGATGACAGACTCGGCGGAAATCCGCGCCAAGGTTCGCGTGCGCAACCTCACGGTCCGCTTCGCGGGCAAAGAGACTTTGCGCAATCTCAGTTTGGACATCTACCCAAATGAACGGCTGGCGATTATCGGTCCGGCGAGCAGCGGCAAGACGACCTTTCTCCGCTGCCTGAACCGGTTAAACGACCTGCAGCACACGTTTTCGCACACGGGAGAGATTCTTCTGGACGGCAAGGATGTCTACGATCCGGATGTGGACCTCGCACGTCTGCGCCGCCGTATGGGAATGGTCTATGCCGTGCCCGAACCGCTGCCTTGGACGATCTACGAAAACCTCGTCTTCGGGGCAAGACTCGCGGGCATCCGGGACAAAGACGACTTGAACGAACGGGTCGAACGCTCCCTCAAGTCCGCCTACCTCTGGGAGGAGACGAAAGACCGCCTGCACCAGCCCGCGCACAATCTCTCCGGCGGCCAGCAGCAGCGGTTGTGCCTCGCGCGGGTGCTGGCATTGAAACCCGAGGTGCTCCTGCTCGACGAGCCTTGCTCGGGCCTCGATCCGATTTCGACGGCGAAGATCGAAGACGCGCTGGTGGAACTCACCGCAAGCCTCTCCATCGTCTTGGTGACCAACAACACGAAGCAGGCAAGCCGGGTTTCCGATCGCACGGCGTTCTTTTTGATGGGCGAGTTGATCGAGGTTGGACCGACGCAGCAGATCTTCACGACGCCGGCCCACGAGCGCACCGACGCATACATCACCGGGCAGTTCGGGTAGGAAGCGGCATGGACTTCAAGATACAAACCCAGGACCTGAACTTGACCTACGGGAAATTCCACGCCCTGAAGGACGTCCAGATTCAGATCAAGCCTCAATCGATCACGGCCATTATCGGTCCGTCCGGTTGTGGAAAGTCAACGTTGCTGCGATGCTTTAACCGGATGAACGAATTGATCAAAGGTGTTCATATCACAGGCTCCATCCGGCTTGACGGGAAAGATATCCACGGCCCGGACGTGGACCTCACCATCCTGCGGCGGCGTGTCGGCATGGTCTTCCAGAAGCCGAATCCATTCCCATTGTCCGTATTCGACAATGTGACCTACGGACTGCGCGTGCACGGCGTACGGCGGCGTTCCGAGTTGGAGGAGGCTGTAGAGAGCAGCCTTCGGGCGACCTGGCTCTGGGACGATGTGAAGGACAAACTCGGAAGTCCTGCCCTGGCGCTTTCCGCGGAACAGCAACAGCGCCTTTGCATCTCGCGGGTCGTGGCAGTGCGCCCGGAAGTGTTGCTCATGGACGAGCCCTGCTCCGCGCTCGATCCCATCGCCACGGGCCATATCGAGGATCTCATGCGATCCCTTGCGGATCGGTTTACCATCGTCATTGTGACGCACAACATGCAGCAGGCCGCGCGGGTCGCCGCGGAATGCGCCTTCATGCTGCTTGGAGAATTGGTGGAGTTCGGGCCGACGATTCGCATCTTCGAGAACCCGAGAGACAAGCGCACCGAAGACTACGTGTCCGGACATTACGGATAGCGGGTCCTGACGGCACTTCTGGGAGAGCAAGGCTA
>JADLCA010000585.1 GCA_020847495.1 Candidatus Hydrogenedentota bacterium
GGAAAAGTAGAATAGGGCAGTCCAGACCATTGGATTGGGTGCCGCGCCGGGATGTCATCCGGACGGCGTGGTCTCGGACTATTCTACCGTGGGATTCTCTCAACCTTCCCTTCGTTAGCGGCGCAGTTCTCCTTCTGTGGCGGAGAATCGGTAGCCGGATGGTGTACCCCGCCGGTGCGGCGGGGAGAGGCTGAGACTTTGAAGCCCAAACCGGAGTCTCGCAATGGTCACACTTCAGCGGTCTTCCCCGCGTCTCCACGTCTCCTCTCTCGTCATGTTCTCCCGATTCAACTGCGTATCAACCCTGCGAGGAACCCGATCGTGAAGTGCAGTTCCATCACACGCCGGGCCTTTTTGGCAACCGCCACAACGAGCGCCGCGTTGGCCTACCAGAAGGCGGCCTTCGCCGCAGCGCCGAACACAGCCAAGGTCGTGCCAAGGAAACTCTCGCCCAACGAGAAGCTCAATATCGCCGCCATTGGCGCGGGGGGCAAAGGCGCCAGCGACATCATGCACAGCAAGGACGAAAACATCGTCGCCCTGTGCGATGTGGATTGGGACCGCGCCGCCGAGATCTTCGAGGCCTTCCCGGACGTCCCCAAGTACCGCGATTACCGGGTCATGCTCGAGAAACATCCGGAGATCGACGCGGTCACGGTGTCCATTCCCGACCATAGCCACGCGCCCGCCGCCTACATGGCCATGAAGCTGGGCAAACACGTCTACGTCCAGAAGCCGCTCACCCACACCGTGGCCGAGGCACGCCTGCTCATGAACACGGCCCGCGAAATGGGGGTCGTCACCCAGATGGGCAACCAGGGCCACTCCGGCGACGGCGTGCGCGAGCTGTGCGAGATGCTCTGGACGGGCGCGATTGGGCAGGTCCACGAGGCCCACATCTGGACCGATCGCCCCTACTGGAAGAACCAGGGCGTCACTAAACCCTTCCCGCCCCAGACCACGCGCGATAACCTGGACTGGGACCGCTGGATCGGCGCGGCCCCCTGGCGCCCGTACAACGACGGCTATTGCCCACACGACTGGCGCGCCTGGCAGGATTTTGGGAGCGGCTCCCTGGGCGATATGGCCTGCCACGTCATGGACCCCGTGTACATGTCGCTCCGGCTCGGCGAGGCCACGCACTACACCGTGGAAGTGCTCATGCAGGAAGGCCGCAACCCGCAGACGTACCCGGTCGCGTCCACCATCAAGTACTCGTTCCCGGCGCGTGCCGGCATGTGCGCGGTGGATGTCTACTGGTACGACGGCTTCTGGTCCGACCCGGTGACCGGCGAGAAGCGGTTCAACCGTCCGAAACGCCCCGAAGGCCTCCCGGAAAGCTGCGTGCTCGGCGATGAGAACGCCAACGGCTCCTTCTTCCTGGGCGAAACGGGGATTCTCACCCAAGGCCAGTACGGCGGCAAGGCCCGCCTCGTGCCCGATGAGCGGATGCTGGACTACAAGCGTCCGGACCCCTTCCTGCCGCGCATTTTCGACCATGACCACACCCTGAACTGGATCATGGGGTGCAAAGGCGGCGAGGCGCCTTGCTCCAATTTCGAGTACTCAGCGCCCTTCGCCCAACTGGTGCAAGTGGGGAATCTCGCGGTGAAGACCGGCAAGAAGCTGCGCTGGGACAACGTCAAGGGCGTCATCACGAACGTACGGCATGCCGCGGACTTCGTGAGCAAGGAGTACCGGAAAGGATGGGAACTGCCCGTATGAGCGGAGATGGCAGAAACAGAATAGGAAAGGGTTGACGTGGAACCGTTGGGAGCAAAAGCGACATCCCCCTTGATCCCCCTTAAAAGGTGGAATACTGCTACACGATATCAGTGTGTTCCAGGCCAGCCCGCGAGCAACACGATGACTTTGGCCGCGCACAAACGAGGCCCGAAGGGTCCTCTGGATTCCCCCGTTGAAGGGGGCAGGCCCGCAGGGCCGAGGGGGATGTCTCTTCGATTTGGAATACTACGTAACATATGTCGATATAACGAGTTAAATCATTACTGATTTAAGCTTGACAATAGGCAAAGTATTTGATATTCTGCTACGTGGGGCGAAAGGTCTAGGTCTGCGAACGCTTCGTGCGGGGGAGTACCTGGTCATGTTGATGTTGCACCAATCCCAGCCCTTCTTCCGGTTCATCGCTCTGGTGACGATTCTCACCTTCTTCCCATCGTCCATAGCGGTGTGGAATTTCATTCCGCCCATCCAGTTCGAGGCGGTGGCGGAGGAGACGGCGGACACGTCTGCCGGTCCGGACAGCGCGGCGGTGGACACCCCGACCGCCGAGGTCTCGCAGGGATTGCCTCCCAAGATCCTGACGCAGGAAGAGCTGGCCGCCATTTCTGGCGGGCCGGCCAGGGGCGCCGCCGCACAGGCAGCCGCGCCACGGCGCAACCACCTCCCCGAAGCAAAGCTCGCCAGGACCCTGCCCAAATCCACTGGCTTGGCAAGCGCGGAATCCTCCCCCGCGCAGGCCGAACCCGTCCAACTGGCGCAGGCGCAGCCCTCGGGCGTGGATGCGGCGCTCGCTGCGGCGGATGCGAAGTGGGACGCGGGCAACCTCGCGGATGCGTATCTCGGCTACGTGGGCGTGATGAACGACTACCCCCAGGCGACCCTGCCGGGGGTGATTGATGCGCGGGACCGGATCAAGGATATGGCCAAGACGCTGGACGAAGCCGGGTTCCAGGCCCTGAACGCGGTGGCCTCGGATTGGACCACGCTTCACGGGCCATTGGCCGTCCGCGGTACGAACGAGTTTTATAGGGCCTGGGCGGATGCCTGCAAGGAGCGGGACGACCTCGACGGCTGGGCGTGGCGCACGCAGGAGGTCATGGCCCGCTCCATGTGGGGCATATTGAAATACCCCAACAACCTCGACACGCGGCGACTGTTTTCCTGGTACCTCACTGCCGCCAACGACCTGGACATGCGCCGTGAGGGGGAGAAGGAGTTGCAGGAGTTTTTGTTGAAGCAGGAGCCGTCCGTCATCACGTTTGAGGGCTGTGCGCGCCTGGCCAACAACGCGGCCCAACACCAAGACGCGGGCCAGCGGATCATTTACGCGGCCAACGCTCTCGGCTCGGCGAACACGTTGGGCGCGGTGCTCGACAATCCCTCGGAGTTGCAGAAGGAAAAGGCCGAACTGGCCTACCGGCTCGGCGAGATGTATGAGGACGTGGGCATGCTGGACGAGGCCCTCGCCCAGTTCCAGGACATGCAGACGCGGTATCCCGTGCCGGAAGCCCTTGCCCGGAACGGCAACGCGGTGTACGACGCGGGGATTCGCACCGCTCAGATGATCGCGCGGCAGAATGCCAACGACCTTAACCAGGGCGTCCTCGCGTACAACGATTTCATCCAGCGCTACCCGAATGGTCCCTTGGTGGGCCAGGCCCGTTTCGAGATGGCCGGACTCTACATCCTCGCCGGGGACTACCGGCAGGGTGCGCAGTTGTACCAGCGCCTGGTCCAGGACGACCCCGGCCAGGCGGAGCAGGTTTGGCGGGAACTGGATTTCGTGCTGACCTACCTCTACGACTCGGTCGAGGTGGCCTCCGGCGAGCCCGTCGCGGCGGCGGAGGATGTGAAGGTCGCTCAGATGTGCGGACCGTCGGCCCTGCAAAAGCTGCTGAAGTCCCAAGGCGTGGAAGTTGCGAAAGAAGAGCTGGCCACGCTTGCCGGCACGGACGACACCGGCACGACCATGCTCGGCTTGGTCGAAGCCGCCAAGGCGAAGGGGATCGAACTGGCGGGCATAGAGGCCCCGGAGGCGGAGGGGCTACCGCAGCCCTTCATCGCCTACGTCAACCACCACCATTTCCTCGTCGTCAGCGAGGTCCGGCCCGACGCCGTCGTCGTCCTGGACATGGACAAGCCGGAAGCCGCCCTCACCCGCGCCGAGTTCGCGAGGATGTGGGACGGCAAGGCCCTGATCCGCGCCGACGCGCACCCGCAAGTTGCCCAGTTGCTGAATCCCGAGGCCCAGAAAGGCGCCAAAGGCGGGTGTGAAAGCAGCCCTCCTCCGCCTCCTCCGCCGTGCAAGCCCAAGCCATGCAAGAAGTGTAAGAAATGCAAGAAGTGCGGAGGGTCTGGCGGCGGCGGTGGTGGCGGTGGTGGCGGTGGCGGCGACCAGGGTCCAGGTCCGAGCGACCCGCCTGGTCCGTGCAGATCTGGTTCCTGCGATATTCCTCCAGGCTGGATGAGTAGTCCCACGAGCGACAGCGGAGTAAGCGCGCCGGGGGTTCATCCCGAGGTCAATTCGCTGCAAACAGGTCTTGTTCTCGACGAGATGGACATCGAGTTAAACGTCAAGGGTTCCCTTTCCTTGGAATTCCAGCGCGCGTACTTCAACCCGTTTGGCTATCACCGGACCGAGTTCCAGGGGACGGCGAAGCCTTGGATGAACAATATCGGGGATGGGTGGACTCACAACCTGAATATGCATCTGGTGACGTCGATACCCCTATTCGGGTTACCGTACTCGGTCGTGTTCTATGATGCGACTGGTGTCGCCCGGACCTACACCTTTTCGACGACCTCAGGTGGGTACAACTACTACGTGCCCGCAACAACCAGCTACACTTCTGAAAAAGGTAATACCCTTAAGCGGAATACGAATACCTTGGCATGGACCTTGAGACTTCCGGATGGGCTTGTCTACGAGTTCTCCGCTGCCACAACGGATGCCTACCGCTATGCGCGTATGGAGGCGATTAAGGATACGACGGGCAATACGACGACATTCTCTTACAATGGCGCGGTGGGCACGGGCAGACTCACCAAAGTTGCATCCCCAGATGGTGACGCCCAGCACTTGTACCTGAGCTACTCCGGGAACCTCATCACAAAGGTGGAGCTGAGGACGGATACCTACCCTCCTGCCCTCCAAACCACGACCTTTGCGTATAACGCGTCCAATGAGTTGACCAAGGTCACGGACAACGCCAGCCAAGATGTTTCGTATGGCTACGCCAGCGACGCCAATGCGGCTACCTCGCGAATGATCACCAAGATCACGGACAAGGGCGGGCGCGAAACGACTCTGGATTGGACATTCTCATTGGACAACGGTACGTACAAGGCCAACGCCATCGACTTCACGAACGTCGAAGGACTGACGACCACCTACGATCGGAGCGTCCTCACCAGCATTTGCAGCATTACCAACTGGGACGGCGTGACGATGCTCTCCAAGTTCGTGAATACTCCTGTTACCGGCGACACAGGGCGATCTCGGTATAAGGACTACTATCTCGATGCTTCGAACTATGAGCGCTGGAGCTACGAATACACTTCCGGTGGCAACCTTACCAGGGTGCTGCGTCCAGGCAACGTCGTGGATGCCACTTACAGCTACAACAGCTATGGCAGCCTGCTCACCAAGGCGGGCAACGATGGCGTCGCCACCACGTGGTACTACGGCGCCGACGGCCTCTACGTCACGAAGATGACGGATAAGGCGGGCCTCGACACGCTCTACTACTACGATGCCTACAACCGGCTAGCGACAACGGTCACGCCCTGGAGCGGCGCGGTGGGGATTGTTGTGGGATACGACACGAACGGACAGATGACATCATCGACGAATCCGCTGGGCCATACGTCGACGTACGAGTATGACGGCTTGGGCCGTGTGACCTCCGCGAAGGATCCGCTGAACAACGAGACGAAGATGGAATACGATGGACTCGGGAATGTAACCAAGGAGACCGATCCACGGAACAAGAACACCTATTACTATTATGCCTACGCTTCCTGTGGTGGCTGTGGAGGAGAGTCAGGTCAGTTGACGAAGGTCAAGGATGCCCTCAACAATGAAACCCTGTTCGCGTATGACGAAAATGGTAACCAAACAAAGGTGACCGACGCGCTTAGCCGCCAAACCGACTACTTCTACGACGACATGGACCGGTTGACAAAAGTGGAATCTCCATCGGGAAGCGGCGTGTATATGACCGTGGCGTACGATCTGCTTGGCCGCGCATCGTCGCAAACGGGCTTTGAAGGGAAGACGAGGAACTTCTACTACGACCACGTGGGAAGGCAGACCAGAGTCACGGACCAGGTAGGGACATACGTCGAGTACTCCTTCGACTCTGCTGGGAACTTGAGCACCGTCGAGAATGGCAATGGCCACACGACAACCAATGACTACGATGGCGGCGGACGCTTGACCAAGATCACGTATCCGGATGGCAAGGTGACCAAGTATTTCTATGACGCAGCCGACCGCATAACCAAGGTCGGGGCTGGATCGTCTGGAACGGTTGACCCGACTGAGTACTTCTTCAACGGGACTACCGGGCTCATGACCAAAGTCCGGTATACCGCAGGTGGGAATACGGCCGATGCCGTGTATGCATACGATGCCGCTGCACACCTGACGAAGTTGACGGATTGGATTGACGGCACGGATGGACTCCGCTATACGTACGATGCCGTGGGACGTTTGACGACCCTGACCGATTACGATGACTCAACTCTGGAGTACACGTACGATGCATCAGGAAACATCCTCACAATGGAGGATTACCATGGCAGTGTCGTCACGTATACCTACACGGACACGAACCGGGTGAGCACTATCACGGCGCCCGGAAACAAAGTCTGGACCTACAGCTACAACGGACTTGGGCAACCCACAAGTCTGAACATCCCCAACGGTATGATAACGGAGTACGGCTACGATGCGCGCAACCGGCTCACCGCCATCGAGCATATCGACGACCCGGACGTCCTGGACGGCTTCTACTACGCGATGGATGGCGGTGGAAACATCACCCGCACCACGTACCAAGATGACCAGTACTGGGACTATTGGTACGATGACCGTGACCGCCTGACCAAGGCCGAGCGCCGGGATGATGAGGACACGCTGCTGCATCGCTACACCTACACCTACGATGCCGGCGACAACATAATCACGAAAGCGGTGTACGACGGGACGGACACCGACACCTATGTGTACGCCCATAACTTCGCCAATGAACTGACCAAGCAGACCTTCGGCGGAACGGATACGACCTTCGGCCACGACGCTTGGGGGAGGATGACCTCCAAGAGCGATGGTACATACTCTGCCTTGTACCACTACAACTACGGGGGCAAGCTCACAAAGGTCGCCTCCGATTTCCCAGGTGAAGGGACGGTCGAGTACGAATATGGTGCCGACCAGAAACGCCGCGAACGTGACGACGGCACCACGGTCACGTGGTACAACTACGATATCGGGTGGAATGTACTGAACGAAGAGAACAGCGTCGGCACGTTGACCTTGACCTATATTCACGACCCAATGAGGGCAATTGGGACGGCCCTTGCAGACCTTGCAGGAGCTACCCCCGCTACCGGAACCACGCGGTACTACTACCAGGACAACATTGGCTCGACTCGCCGGCTCAGAGATTCCAGCAAGATGAACATTGGAGTGTACGAATTCAGTCCTTATGGTGAAACGTTTGCTTCTGCCGGAGCCAGCGTAAACCGCAAATACGCAGGCTACGACTGGGATGAAACGGCGAAGTCTTACCACGCGCCCCAGCGAATCTACAATCCTGAGCTTGGGCGGTGGTTGACACGCGATCCACTGGCGATGGCTGACGGGCCCAATGTGTATTCGCTTACACGAAACAGCCCAATTGGATCGGCTGATCCCCTGGGGCTACTCACAATGGCCGACTGTAATAGGGGATGGTATGCTTGTCGGGCTGGCGCATGGCAGAACTTCATGGACAGCGTGATCGGGATATTGGGAAGGTATCTTATCGGTGCTGGTCTAATCGCGGCGCTCTGCCTCTTAGGCTGTCCACTCACTGGACCATTCGCGCCCGCCTGCGTGGCTATATGCGTGGGGGTGGAAGCTGTGGACGCTTTGCTCATAATAAAGGAAGTACTTGAAGCTTCTGCAGAAATGCTCCAAGCTCAATCGCGGTGCGATAAACAGCGTGCCTGTTGCCTTAGCAAGATTAAGAGAAATCCGTAAGATAGGACGCATATTACATATAAGACTAACGCGTACCAAGAGCCAGATATCGATATTGCTAGTCCATGTTGGGAGACCCCCGGCTCTGCCGGGGTGGCAGTAGGAAATTGACACTTGAGGGAGTCCATCGTGAAAACTCCGCCCCGTGAGCCGCCAAAGCGCACGAGAAGGAGATTCACGATGGA
>JADLCA010000586.1 GCA_020847495.1 Candidatus Hydrogenedentota bacterium
CGGGGCTGCTTCTGCCGGGGCTGCTTCTGCCGGGGCTGCTTCTGCCGGGGCTGCTTCTGCCGGGGCTGCTTCTGCCGGGGCTGCTTCTGCCGGGGCTGCTTCTGCAGGCGCGGCCTCTGCAGGCGCGGCTGCCTCCTGAGCGGCGAGGGGTAAAGGCAGAGCACCACCGCAAACGAGAAGGGCCGCAAACACCACTGCTCTCAGCAGGAGAACCCCCTGACGGCGTGACAGACATTCACCCTGTCGCTTCCGGCTCATCACCAGCCCCCTTCCGCTTTCTTTCCACACGAGCGTGCGCCTCATTGTCCGCACTACGACTCACGTCTTCGCCCTATTACGCCTACACCTCGAATCACGACAGTTTATGGCGAGGAGAGATACCCTGTTTCAAATACCGCCTGCAAGCCCGTCATCTGGGCGCTGTTCTCCACATCGAAGATGGGCGATGCCGGAACCGTACCGTCGTGACATCCCACGATGCCTGCACAGGAATTGGGCGGCACAGGATCCACGCCCTCTTGCGCGGCGTTCACCGACTCGATGGGAGGAATCGTGGCGAACGTATGATCGTGGGGCCCATCTTCCTGGTCCGTGCGCTCCGTAGGCGGCATATGGCAGAAGGTGCACCGGCTCGCACCGGTGTCCTTCGGATCGACAGGGTGTTTGGTGTGGTCCTCGATTTCCGCGTCCGTCTGGAACCCGTCGAACACGTGGCAAGAACGGCAAAGCAGGTTGTTGGTTATGGGACCGATTGTCTTGCCGGGCGAGTGGACATCATGGCAATCGAAGCAGTTCACCAATCTGCTCGTAGCATGGCCACTGACCGCGAATTGCTCGACCGTTTCCTGGTGGCAGGTGGCGCACACGGCATGTGCCGCTTCGAACGTGCCTGATGCGGGGTTGATGAGCGCCCCGCCAAGGCCTCCGCTTTGCACGTGGGCCTCGGCACCTATGTGGCACACATCACAAGCCAGGCTCTTGTGGGCGCTGAAAAGAAACAAACGCATGTCTTCGGCCGTACGCCCATTGTGACACCCCAAACAGGTGGTCGCGCTGCCCGCGTCTCCGACGGCCCCCGACGGGCATCCCTGAAACACCAGACCGGCGGCGACGGCCACCAGCACGAGACCTCCCAACTTCATGAGCCTAGAAACGCGTACCGGATGGCCAGCCATTACATAGTCCCCTCAAGCAGTCATGCATGCTTTTGCCTCTGACAGTCCCAATCCAATGCCTCGTCTACATGGACGGGCATCCGCGCATTCAAGAGCCCCCTGCTCAGCATGTGCGCCTTGCCAACCGCTTCGTGTGTAATCTAGTGTTTTGCCATATTGTGTGTCAAGAACTATAACGTCATAGACTCAAGAATGAACAGGGATACTCCCCTAGTCCCTGAATTCAGGACGCATAGAAGCAATTCTAATGCCTGTCTTTGTTTGGACTTGTTGGCGGTGGGCAGCCATTCGATTTCTCGTTAATACTGCTGTTTTCTGACGAGTATTCGCAAGAATTGGGGATTCACGACGGCATTTCACGGTGGAGCGGTGCCTAAAACGGACACCTGTGACCGAACACTTGTGTCATCCGGGACGCACCTCGTGCTCCCATGAGGTCTACAGTATCAGGCTTGCGCGGCGTCATTCCCGTGAAAACGCGCCCATCAGGGCATTTGAGGGCTCGCAGGGGATGATGCTTGAGCAAATTGGCATCTCTCTTGCTTCCTATTGAGTTGGTCTGCAAGATTCCGTAGCTGTAGTATCCTGATGCTCTGTACGAACGACCGTCTGCTTTTCCGTTTTTCTGTGCAGGCAACGCAGATGTCAAGAACTCCGTGAGGGCTTCCGCATGTTCAAACGATTGGCACAGTGGACCGGCGCCTTTTTCTGGTTATTGAGCCGGAATGCCATTACCGTCTTCGGCGGCACTTTGACGACGATCAGCGCGCTCGCTATCGCCGCGCTCGTCGCCCTCGAGGTACTGGGGATCATTGTCTCGCCCTACCTGGGCATATTCGCATTTCTGATTCTGCCCGGCGCATTTGTTTTTGGCCTGGTCTTGATTCCTGTGGGTGCTCTCCTCCAACGCCGCAAAGAACGCCGGCTGGGCATCGAAGCCGCCGCACAGGAAGGGCACATCCTCCCCAAGATTGACTTCAACAATCCGCGCACGCAGCGGTTGACCGCGATGGTCGTCCTGCTGACCTTGGTCAACCTCTTCCTGGTAGGCGCCACAACGTACAAGAGCGTTGTGTATATGGACTCGGTGGAATTCTGCGGCGAGGTATGTCACTCCGTCATGGCCCCCGAATTCACCGCGTACAGGGAATCCCCGCACTCGCGGGTGGAATGCGTGGAATGTCATATCGGTCCGGGAGCGCCCTGGTTTGTGAAATCGAAGCTGTCCGGCGCATGGCAGGTGTTTGCCGTCACGTTCAACACGTACGAGCACCCGATTCCCACGCCGGTCGAGAGTCTGCGCCCTTCGCGCGATACCTGCGAACAGTGTCACTGGCCGGAACGCTTCGCGGGCGACCGGGTGCGGGTCATCAAGAAGTTCTCGGATGACGAGGCGAATTCGCCGCTACACACCGTCCTGCTCATGCACATCGGCGGGGCCAACACGAAAAGCGGCATTCACAGCTGGCATATCGCTCCGGGACGGGAGACGTCGTATGTAGCGCTCGACCCGCAGCGGCAAGACATCGCGATGGTTCGCGTGAAGGAGGCTGACGGAACGATTGTGGAGTTCAAAAAGGATGGCGTGGACTTGGAGCCGGACGTTCTCGCGAAGGCGGAAACGCGCGTCATGGACTGCATCGATTGCCACAATCGCCCGTCTCACATCTTTGAGATGCCCGCGGAAGCCGTGGACAAGGCCATGAGTCTGAAGCGGATCGATCCCGCGTTGCCTTACGTGAAGAAGGTGGCGGTCGAGGCGCTGGAAGGAGCGAAGGGCGAGCGCGGTGACCTGGATGCAATCGAGAGGGTCATGGAGACCCACTTCCAGGAAGCCTATGGCGACAGCTACGAATCCAACGCGGCACGGGTCGAGCAAGCCATCAATGAGGTTAAGACGATTTACGGGCGCAACGTGTTTCCGGAGATGAATGTGACGTGGGGCACCTATATCAATAACATCGGACACACCCAGTTTCCCGGGTGTTTCCGCTGTCACGATGGGTCGTTCTCATCCGCGGACGGGAAGGTGATCAGCAATGATTGCACCCTTTGCCACAACGTGCTTGCCATGGATGAAGAAAACCCCCAGGTGCTGTCCGACCTCGGTATTCAGTAAGTCTGATGCATGGTTAAAGGGCGGAGCACGGCACAGTCAAAGTTACATGTCGAACAACCAAAGTACCGTTATACGAAGAGAATCGAGGACACATATGTCTCTACAAGTATGCTCAATCGGCGACATATGAGAGGCTTTGTGAATTGAGACCGATTTTCTTGAGACCTCTAAGTGCCTCAAGCGTAATTACTTAGTAAAACTCTGTTTATACTCAGGATTTGGCATAGAACATGCACGGTTTTGCCGCGCCATTTCTGTTTGCGAGGGCGGGCGCACCGGGTCTTGGGAAGCAGGACTGCAATCTACGCGGTGTCTGCTAGTATAGTTGCAGCTCCGAGGCAATTGAATCGGTCGTGGATTTATGGCCGGGCTGGGTGGCGCGCTGCTGCCGGGTCCGGCGAGGGGTAAAGGGTCTCATTTTTGTGCAAGGCCACAGGGTCAACAGGTGGCAGGGAAAGGGGGCTATTGTGCTAACAGGTTGCAGAAGAAGGTACGGATCAGCAAGTCTGCTCTGTTCACTACTGCTGGTAGCAGCATTGGTGACGGGGTGTCCAGGACCTCAAGGTCCCGCAGGGCCGGAAGGTCCCGAAGGACCGGAAGGGCCTGAAGGGCCACAGGGCCCTCCAGGGCCGGACACCTACGGTGGAAACGCACCGGGGCTCGCAATCACCATCGACAATGTGAAGATACCGGCGGACCGTCGTGCCGAGGTCATTTTCACGGCCACTGACGAGCGTGGCGACATCCTCGCGCTGAATGAGATGACCGATGTCCGGTTTATCCTCGGTTATCTTGAAGCGCCGGGTTTGGGAAGCACTTTGCGTTACGTGAGTTACATCACGCGTCTTGACGCGGGTGCGACGCAGGGCACGACGGATAGCGCGCGCCTGAACGGTTTGACGCAGCGCAATGACGGGAAGTTCAAGTACAAGTTCGCGACTGCGGTTCCGGCGGGCTACGACCCGTCCGCCAGCCACCAGGTGGCGGGCCAGTTCACCCGCCTGTTCGGTGCGGACCAGGTCACATATCCTGCGAACGCGTGGTCCGCTTTTGTGCCGGACGGCAGCACTCCGCTAGAGACGCGCGAGATCGTTGACACGGAAACCTGCAACACGTGTCATACGCGCTTGGAATTCCATGGCGGCAATCGCCGTGAGGTCCAGTACTGCATCATGTGCCATAACCCCCAGAGCACGGACGGCCAGACAGGCACCGCGCTCGACATGCCCGAAATGATCCACAAGATCCACATGGGTGAGGAACTGCCAAGCGTTCAGGATGGCGAGCCGTACCAGATAGTCGGATTTGGCGATACCGTTCACGACTATTCCGATGTGGTCTTCCCGCGGGACATCCGCGACTGCGAAGTGTGCCACGGCGAAGAGAAGGCCATGTTCTACCTTGAGAACCCGACGAAGGCCGGTTGCGCATCGTGCCACGATCGCACCTGGTTCGGCGATCCGGATGAGACGCCGGATGGCTGGGAAGATCACGGCGGCGGCCAGGTATTTGTAGAACTGCCCGACGATTCGCTGTGCGCGACGTGCCACACGCCGACGGAGCCCGGTCTTTCTCCCATCGTTGAGGCCCACATCACGCCTTTCGAGAGCGAAGACACGGCCGGTCTGAAGTTCGAGATCACGAATGTGACGATTCTGAACCAGGCAACCGCGCCGCAGCCGGTGATTCACTTCACCTGCACGGACGCGGAAGGCAATCCGTTTACCGACCTTAACACCAAATTATCTTCGTGCAACGCGCTGCTGGCGTGGCCGGCGGTCGAGTATGAGGACTACGTGAATGAGACGGTTCGCAACAGCGGAAACCTCGTGAACAACGGTGGTGGAAGCTACACGTACACCTGCACGAAGACTTTCACCCCGGCTTCCACTGACACGATCGCCGTGGCGATGCAGGGCCGTTACTCGTTCACTCACGACGGGACGAGCTATACCCAAGGTCCGACGGACAATGGTCAGTATCTGTTCCGTGTGGACGGTGGGACGCCGGAAGGGCGGCGTGAGGTTGTGGATGAGCAGGCGTGCAATGCATGCCACGGCGAAATCCGCGCTCACGGCGAGCAGCGCTTCGGCGTGAACCTCTGCGTCATGTGCCACAATCCGAATGAGACGGACGAAGTCCGGAGACCTGTCGGTGAGATGCCTCCGGTAACCGTCAACTTGAAGGACATGCTGCACAAGATCCACACCGGTGAAGATCTGGAGGGCGCCTGCACTATTTACGGGTTTGCGCCTCCAGGGAGCCCACCCGTGGCGCATGACTTCACCCACGTGAAGTTCCCGGCAGCGCGCCAGGCATGCGTGGCCTGCCATGCGGAAGACACCTATCTGCTGCCAACACCGGAAGAGGCGCTGCCGGAAGAAGCCCTGTCCACAGTCGTGACACAAGGCGGCAACCCGGTGAGTGAAATGCTCCCGATCACGGCGGCCTGCGTGACCTGCCACGACGGACTCGCGGCAAACGTCCACGCCTACATCAACACGGCACAAGGTGTGGAAACCTGCGCGGTGTGTCACGCTGAGGAATCGGAATTCGCGATAAGCGAAGTGCACGCACTCGCACCCTAGTACCCACTGAGCAACTACCTCAGTTGCCATGTTTCGCGGCCGGCGCGGGGAAGACCTCCCCGCGCCGGTGTTTTTGTTTGCGTGAGCCGCGGAGAAGAGAAACGCTGTCGCATGAGGAAGTCGATTCGCGAGTGCCGGGGCTAAACATCCCCCTCGGCCCTGCGGGCCTGCCCCCTTCGAAGGGGGACTCGTGGCGCGTACCCTTCGGGCCGCGCACTCTTGACGCCTGGAGTCTATCAGCCTAAAAACGGCAGTTGAATGGGACTGACCCCGTCTTTCGCGCAGGCTTTGCGGAGCGAAACACGGGGTCTGTCCCATCACCTGGTGGGTGCCGTAACGTCTCTGGTAAGACATTTGCACCTATAACGTTAATGACCCCCTGGCGGTTCAACGGCCGTTTTTGGGATCAGCAGCCCTTAAGCCGCGTGATTACCCACATACATAGTTTTGCATAGCCCCCCCCTTTGAAGGGGGTGAAGGGGGATGTTCTTCGTCAGGCGTGCTGGGCCGGGTGGTACTCTGTGCGGCTCAATGGGGGCTGTCCGCTGTCAGCGCTTGGGTGTGTAAGCGGGGTTATACTCGCCTTGTTCCGCAAACCCGCCGAGTTCCGGGCGCATGGCGCTCACCCGGGGATAACTCTCGAATACGTCGCCGTTGCCGGTCACGCGCGGGTCTCCCTGCGCGGCCAGCAGGTCCTCCAGCCGGTCCGCGAGCCGCGTCTTGTCCGTGGAGCATTCGCTGCGGCCCGCGAGGTTGTGCATGCACTCGGGGTCATCTTTTACCGAGTACAGTTCCTCCTCAGGACGTTTGCCCACCGCCGCCTCGAACAGGTCAGGGAATTCGGCGCGGCGTTCCAGGAGGAGACGCTTCGTGGGACCGTCATCAATGTCATAGTAGCCTTCGGGGTCTCCGGCCGGCCACCGGTCCGGCTTGAAGTTGCGGATGTACAAGTAGTCCCGAGTCCGGATGGCGCGCGATGGGTACCCCCAGTTATCGTAGCGCGCGTGGGTGTGCCGCTCGCGCCCTGTGAGCACGTGGTCGCGGTGCGCAGCCGCCGGATCGCGCAGCAGCGGGCAGAGACTGCATCCTGCCACCGTAACAGGAAGGGGTACCCCGGCCAACTCCAGAAAGGTGGGCGCCAGGTCAATGGAGCTGATCAGGGAATCTGTCGTGGTGTTCGCGCGGATACCCCCGGGCCAACGCATCGCCAGCGGCACGTGCGTGCCGTACTCGTATACATTGGCCTTGGCCTTTGGAAAAGGCATGCCGTTATCGCTGGTCACGACGATGAGCGTGTCGTCGAGTTCACCGGAACGCTCAAGGCGCTCGAGAATTCGCCCGAGTTGTGCGTCGAAGTACTCGATTTCCAGGAAGTAGTCCAGTATGTCGCGACGGACAACGGGATCGTCCGGAAGGAAACGTGGCGGGGTAACCCTCGAAGGGTCTTTGCCCGCGCGCACACCGGAACCTTCGTCGTAAATCCGGTGGGGTTCGTTTGAGCCGAACCAGAACGCGAAGGGAGTCCCCGAAGGACGCTTGGACAGAAAGTCATCGAAGTTCCCAACGTAGTCCGTGTTGCTCAGGCCACTGCGGGGAAGGTCCGCGGCCTTGCGCTCGTCATAGTCCGTTCCCGCTGGGTTTCGTGCCCAGCCGCCCCGTTGCCAGTTGCCCGGACCCCATCCCTTCGCAGTGAATCCCACGTGGTAGCCCGCCTGCTCGAGGAGATCCGTATAGACCGGGTACGTCTTTGGGAAGATGCTGGCGTGCGTGCCCGCTTCCTGGAGCTGCCAGATGTTGCGGCCCGTGAGCAGCGCGGCCCGGTTGGGGGAACACTGCGGCGCCGCCGCGAATGCGCGCGTGCAGAGCATTCCTTCGCGTGCTACGCGGTCGAAATGGGGTGTGCTGAGCTGCGGACACCCCCAATACGATGCATGGGGCCAGGACCAGTCATCGGCGATGGCCAGAAGGATATTGGGCGGCCGTGAAGCGCCCGTGGATGCAGCTCCTATGCGTGGGGCAGTCACGGCCATCCCGGCCAACGCCGCACTTTGAAGAAAGGTGCGACGAGACATAGAGTGAGGGTGTTGGGATTCGTTGGCGTTGCGGCGATGTGCGGGCATCCTGCAATCCTCCTGGCTGGGTCCCAGTGGTCATTCACTCTTCCACAGATTTCCGCTGACTTCAACACGGAAGGCCGGCGCCTCTCTTGGAGAATTCTCGCCGCGAAGGGTGTCATGCGAGACGGACGGGTGAACCGCCGTACTCACGGAGCCGGCTTCGCGAGAAACAGACATGGTGGTCTTCTCGGGGGCTTTCAGGAGCAGGAAGCCATTGGGAGTCAGGAACGTCAGGGCAGCCGCGCCCGCTGCGAACACGGCATCACCGTCACGAACCGCGGCGAAGTCGCCATCTGTCTCAATTGCGCATCCATCGGGGAAATTACTCCGTCCCCCGCCGGTGCGGATGTGATAGGTGTGACTGCGCGTCCGAAGCAAAACGCCTCCGTCGCCGGTGAAGGTCAACTCACTCACATTGGGTTCGGCGCGCCACGCGTCCCACACGGCGAGGAAGGGCTCGTTGTTATTGCGCCGGACGCACAATGTCTGGCAAGGAGGGATGTCTGCCGTGATGACGGCGTTGTCGATTGGATACGTTTCCAGCGAGTAGACCACGGTGTCCGGGGCGCCGGCCATGCTCAGTCGCGAGGTCACCTCTCCGGCATGCCAACGCGCGTCCCACGCCGAACTCGCCGCGCCCGCGCGCACGCGATTCGTACCGTTGTACAACCATTCCACGGGCTCGAAGGCGGCATCGGAGACGTTGAGGGACAAGTCCGGAGAGTGGCCTGCGTGCTGCAGGGTCCAATCGTGCGTGGCACCGCCTTCCACACGGAAGCAATCCACGACGACGTCCTCGATGAGCGCAACGACCCGCCGGTAGACGCTGGTCTGCGGATAGAGATGGTCGGCCCGCAGTTCAGCAAACTGGACCCAGTCACCCGCGTGGAAGTGGGCAACCTCGGGCACTTGATCTGGCTTCAATGCCTCGCCCTGCGTTTGCGAGGCCATGTCAACCGTCACCGTATTGTGCATGGGCGTGAACGTGCCGAGATTGCGCGTGACCGACTCGTTGTAGGGCGTGGCCTTTTCGAGGGCGAGCAGCGTGTCCTGCGAGTAGATCAGCAAACCCAGGCGATCGGCATGCTGGTGTCCGCCTCCCGGAATGAGGGCGTTCAGGCCAGCCCACACGGTGTTGCCATCCCACGCGCTGCGCAACGACACCCATCCACTCGACAGGTAGGTGCTTACCAGAGGCGTGTCATTCTTCACGATCGCCGGCGCGCCATACAGCAAGGCGACCCAATTGCGGTTGCCCTCGCGCAAGGCGGCATAGTCGCCCACCTCTTTCACGCCAAAAAAGCGATAGCCGGTCTCGGCGGTGACGTAGTAGTCGTCCATCCCCGCGAGGGGCGCCATGGAATCACCTATCGTGGGCATTCGGCGGTTGGGCATCGCCATCGACATGAACCAGTGAAGCGCCGCGGAAATCACGCGGCCACCCTCGCTATCGGGGGTGGTCAGATCATATTGGTTTGCTGGAAAACGCTGCGGGTCCATGGCGGCGAGGTTTCTCGATACCACCGCAAACTCGCACAGGTGCGATAAGGGGTAAAGGTGATAGCCGGAGCACATCTCCCAGAACGCGCCGTCGGGCTTGAAGTGCGTCGCGAGCAGGCGGCGCATGCTCCGATGCTCGGGCAGGGCCTCGGGCGAATAGGCGCCGTACCCAAAAGCCCAATCGATCAGGTCTTCCCGCTCGAGTACTAACGCCGTCTGCACGATCGTGCGGTGCCATTGGTAGACGTTGTTGTGGTCGTACTTGTAGTACGGTTCGAGCATGAGATCGTCGAGCATGCGTTGCAGCACCGACTTCTCGAAGCGGACGCGCTGTCCCGGTGTCATGGCGGCACGCAGCAATTCGTACGCGCACGCGAGATCGTAGAGGATCTTGTTGTCACCTTCACGGTGATAAGTCAGCAACTTGCTCATCTGCGGGTCGGGGTCCCGGCGTGTCTCCAGAGGTTCGATGGTGTCCGCGAACAGCATGAGCATTTCGATGGCCCGCGCCGAATACCGCGCATCGTTTTCGATCTGGGCCATGACCGCCAGTTCGGTCACGGCGATACCGGCGTTCTGGTAGAACATGCAGACCCAGCCATCGTACATCGTGCCGTAGTAGCGATCTCCGGGTTCGTAGATACCGGC
>JADLCA010000587.1 GCA_020847495.1 Candidatus Hydrogenedentota bacterium
TCTCCCAGAAGATGAGCGCGGCGTATACTTCGGCGACGATGAGTATCACCACTGCCAGCGGAGCGAGCAGCAGGGAACAGAGGAACACTCCTCCCACGAGGCGAAGTGTTCCATATGTCCTGAAGAGTGGCAAGACATCGCCCAGTTTTCGGATCTCCCAACCTAGCATGATGTTGAGCACACCGCCGGAAATGAGCATGACGAAGGTTAGGAGAATCGAAATCGGCTCTTTGTGTCCGACACTGAATCCAGGAATGAAAACCTCGGCGACCGCGTATATACACCCGAGGACCACCAATACCAATATTCCCAGTATCGCGTTATCCGCCGAAGTGAATCGGTAGCATTCCGCGAGCATCTGCCGCAGTGTGAGCCAGAGGTACATTGAGAGTCCACCGCTGAAAAATGTGATGACCAGAGCACACATGCTCCACGGGAAATCGGCCCGAAGGAGGATTATGCGCATGATTAAGATGGGGAGGAGTGACGCGGCACCGAAGATGTAGAGCCACCCGGTAAACACCAGTCGATCTTTAGTCATGTTTCCCCCTTTTTTGCCCGCAAGCATTGTGCCCCCGAACTGCTCGTTCCCTTCGCCGTCTTGGGCAAATGCCATGCAGAGCACGGCATAACTATAGTGTTCCGGGCAACCTCCAATTTCAACTTCTCAAGACAGTGCTTTCCCGATCCCATTTGCGTTACCGTTGCCGGCAGCGAGAAACGGCCTTGAACACTTCTGGAGGAGAACATCATGCAACTGCGGCGGCGCGAGTTCTTGAACAGTGTGGCAATAACGATGACGGGTTCATTTCTCTTGCGCAGCGTGGCGCAAGACCCGGCTCCGGCCAAGCGGATCATCTACTACAACAACTTCGCGTCGCACCTGCTCTGCGCCTACAACCCGAACATGTACTACCCGGACCTGCCTTTCCGCTGGACGGATGCGGATTGGCAAGCGCTGGTGGACATGATCGCGGGGTTCGGATTCAACGTGTTCGAGTTCTGGCTGGAGCCGCGCATGTTCTGCCGCGAAGCGTTGGACTCGGACCTCGGCCGCGAGTACACGCGTCAGATGAACGTGGTCATCGAGTGCGTCCGTGAACGCGGCATGAAATCCGAGATGATCGTCGCGATTGCCACGGTAGGCGACCAGTGGCGCACCTTGTGTCCGAACCTCCCCGATGAATGGCGCGAAGTGCTGGGCCTGTGGGACGCCTGGACCCGCCGTTTCCCGAGCCTCGATATCGTGGGGATTTTCCCCGGCGATCCCGGCGCCTGTTCGCGCAACGGGTGCACCGCGGAGACCTACATCGACAAGTCCATCGAAGTGGCCGCGCTGATCAAGAAGAACCTGCCCAACGCCGAGATCGAATTCAACACGTGGGGTCCCCCATTCTTCGGCTGGGGCATCATACACATGCCCGAAAACAGCCGGGGCGAGTTCATCCCCCAGGATCAGGCGAGTGCCTGGACCTTCTCAAAGGAGCGCGCCGACAGGTCCATGAACTATCTTCTGCGCCGCTTGAAGGACTTCCCCGCAGATACCTCCGTGGGGATCAACCTGGGTTTCAATGGCGACGGCAATCCGCGGGGCGAGCAGGATGCGAGGCCGTGGGCCGTCGAGATCGCCAAGACCAATCCGATTCAAACCTGGGATTTCAGTTTGACCGAAGGCGAGAATGCGGTCTACCCACACTACCGCTTCTCGCGGTTGTTCCAGCGGCGGCGCGAAGAGGGTGAGGCCGCGCCCTATCGCGGCGGCATCTGTTTCACGATGACGCCGCTTCTCAACCAACTTTCGCTCTACGAAGCCGCGCGTTCCTTCTCCCAACCGGACGCCTCGCCACAAGCCATCGCGGAAGAGTTCTTCATTCAACTCTTCGGCGATGCGGGACGCCCCGTGGCCGCGCTGTATCCGCTCTTCGAAGCCCTCCCCGATTGGGGCAGCTACGACGTGGTGCAAATGCCGCGCGCCGAGTACCACGCGAAGATGCGCGAGTTGACAGACGCCCTGGAAGCGGCCAAGGATTCGGTGAACACCACCATGTCCTTCCATCCCTCACCGGAAACCTACCGCGCCGAACTCGAGTTCTTCGCGCGTCTCTTTGCGGACCTTACCGCGCCCGCCCCAGACTACGACGCGCTGAGGACGCAATACTGGGACCGCGTCTACCGCATCTACGATCTCCTGCCCGACCACGTGGACCCGCGCCCCCGCACGGCCACGGACCGCTTCATCCAGCACTTCCAGCAATGGAAGTGAGAACGCGCAGGCGTTGCAGGCAGGAGAGCAAAGCTCCCCACATCCCCAATAACGGCGGTACTCCCTGGGAACGCCACGCACCAGCGTGGCTGGCTCCGGAGCCTGCGCGTGATTGGTCACGAAAACTTCGCTGCACATACGGACGTCACACCTCCGCGTCTTGGCCGGGCTAGTGCCCGGCGTACCCAGGGAGGACTGCCCTTTTGCCTCTGAGAGACTTCTTTGCTGCGTGCACACCCCTGGGAATGCCACGCACCAGCGTGGCTGACTCCGGAGCCTGCGCGTGATTTGTTACGAAGACTGCGCTGCACATGCAGCCGTCATCTCTCCGGCACTCAGCCGGGCTGGTGCCCGGCGTACCCAGGCTGGACCTTCGTCCACGGGTTGAAGTCCAATGGCGGATTCTGCTCCAATCCCATTTTGACGGGGGTTCTCCACCATAGAAGGGGGTTGCGGGTCGCACATCCGCAATCATTGACAGCCCATGGACCTTACCAGAGTCTTCGATTCAGCCCACGCCTTGCACGCCGCATCCGTGCATATGCCGCTCAGCCTCGGATTGCTTGGCCTGCCACTGGCCATCGCCGCCTTCCTCGCGCCCAAACGGTGGCCGGGCGTGCGCCTGTTCGGCGCGGCCTTCTTCCTGCTCACGTGCTTGGCAGCGGGAACTGCGGTCTACACCGGCCAGCGCGCGGCATCGGAGTTGGTCGCCCTTGCGAACAAAGACATCGAAACCGTCGTGGCCCATCACCGGTTGCTTGGGTGGTCCGTCGCGGTGTTGGCTTTTGTTTCTTGCGCGCTCTTGACGGTCAGCCATTTCCGCGCGCGCTCCGGTGGCCGGGCAAGCGCCGGTTTCGCAACGCTCAGCGCGCTTGCCCTTACTGTCGTTCTGCTCTATGCGGGTTCCAGCGGTGGACGCCTGGTCTACGGGTGGGGGATAGGTACGTCCGTTGCCGACGGCACCTCGGGCGCAACCCGTATCGTGGGGGGGAAACCAGCCGATACAATGCCCGTAATCCCGCCCGCTTTGGCGAGCGTCGCCGCGCCCGCCGACTCGACGTACACGCCGAACGTTCTGCCCATCGATCCGGCACAGGCCGCGTCGATCACATTCACGAAGGACATCGTCCCGCTGCTCGAACGTCACTGCCTCAAATGTCACGGCGGCCAAAGCCCGGAAGCTGGTCTGAACCTCAGTACCCACGCGGGCATTCTCAAGGGGGGTGACTACGCAGGTCCCGCAGTTGTTCCCGGAGCGCCCGATAGCAGCCCCATGGTCCTCCATATCCGTGGCGTCTATCTCCCCAAGATGCCCAAAGACGCCGCTGAATTGACAGAGAGCGAGCTGCACGTAATTCGTGTGTGGATCGCCGCTGGAGCGAAAGACGAGCAGTAATCCTGCGCACAGGTGAGAGACGGAGCAAAGCGTGCTGCGACGTGTGCGATGGTCTCACATCCCCCTCGACGCTTCGCGTCTGCCCCCTTCAAAGGGGGACCCCAGAGGGCCCTTCGGGCTGAGAAGATCGTAATGTATGCAACACTAGTCCATTTGGGAGACCCCCCGGCTCTGCCGGGGTGGCAGTAGAAGTTTGACATTTAAGGGAGTCCATCGTGGAGACTCCTCCCCGTGAGCCGCCAA
>JADLCA010000588.1 GCA_020847495.1 Candidatus Hydrogenedentota bacterium
ATAACCATGAGAGGCGGGGAACAATGGCGAAAGAGAAGAAGGTCTATCTCATATCCAGCGGCGACTTCCGCGATTCGGCCAATGAAGTGTGCTGGCCCAAGCAGGAAGAAACCTTGAAGGCCGTGAAAGCAGCGTTTACCAAGCTGGGCGTCAAGACCGAAGTCTTCCCCAAGTACGACGCGAAGAAGAAACATGGCTTCGTCAACCGGCAATGCGTGGGTACGGAGATCCTTTCCAAGATCGAGCCTAACGCGCCGGTGGTGGTCGTCCTGAGCTGCTGGGCCTACTCGCATCATGTGTCGGGCGCGCTCCAGACGCATAAAGGACCCATCCTCCTGCTCGGCAATTTCGACGGCACGTGGCCCGGCCTTGTGGCGTTGCTGAATCTGGCCGGCACGCTGGACCGTCTTGGCGTGAAGCACGCGCGCTTGTGGAGTGAGACTTTCGCCAAAGACGACGCCTTCATGAAGAAGTTGAAGACGTGGACTGACGGCGGCGAGGTCAAGCACGACATGTCGCACGTCACCGACGCCGCGAAGCTGAAGCTCTCGGCGAGTGCCGCCTCTTTTGGCGAAAAGCTCGCCAAAGATATAAAGACCGAACGCCGCATCATGGGACAGCTCGATCCGGGCTGCATGGGCATGCTGAACGCCGTCATCGACCCGGGTAAGCTGGGCGCCGCGGGCATGCCGATCGAGTACTTGAACCAGTCGGACCTGCTGGCGGAGATGGACCTCGTGACCGAAGTTGAAGCCCAGAACACGCTCAACTGGCTCGTGAAGAAAGGCGCGTGGTTTGACTGGGGCCATGACACCTTCACTCAGTTGGTGCACGGCCAGGTCATGAGCCAGATGAAGATGTACATCGCCGCGGGTCGCATCTACGAGCGCTACGGACTTTCGGCTATCGGCATTCCGTATCAGCTCGGCTTGATGCGCTGCGTCCCCGCGTCGGACCTCGTGGAAGGCATGCTGAACACCTCGGACCGCCCGGATATCATCAGCCTGGAAACGAAGAAGGTGGTGAACAAAGGCAAACCGCTACCGCACTTCAACGAGGGCGATATCGGATCGGGCGTGCCGCAGATGCTCATGAACGAGATTTACCAGCGCAAGAAGATGGCGCCCGAAACCACGTTGCACGACGTGCGTTGGGGCCGCCAGTGGCAGGATAAGTTCGTGTGGGTGTTCCTGATTTCCGGCGCGGCGCCTCCCGCCCACTTCGGGGGATGGAAGCAAACGAAGGTGTATCGCCAGGCCCCGATGTATTTCCCCAAGGGTGGCGGCACCTGCTCGGGTGTGTCGAAACCCGGCGTGATCACATGGGCCCGTTTTTACGAACAGTTCGGACAGTTGGGCATGGACTGTGGTACGGGCGAGGTCCTCGAACTGCCCGAGGCGGAAGTGCAGGATCGTCTGCAGAAGACTTGCGAGGTGTGGCCCATCGCAAACGTCCACATCCCCGGCTACGATCGGGATCAGCTAATGGCGAGCCACATGTCGAACCATATCACGATCGGGTACGGTGACATCTTGCAGGAGTTGGTGAGTACCTGCCAGCACCTCGGCATCCCGACACGCGTCGCCGGAGACGTACGCAACAAGCTTCGCTAATTGCACACCGTGTACTCCGGGGGAGCTGGCCCGTGGGGGCCGGCTCCCCCGTTCCACATACCGCAGGGACCGGTGGCGTCCTGCGCACCCCGGAAGGACCAGCCGACCATGAGCGACGCATCCCCAGCACCCAATCTGTACACACGGGCGGATCTCCCCGGCCTGCGGGCCACCGTTGCGCGGATTGTCCGCGAGACCCCGGTGACCGACCTCCACACGCACCTCTATGCGCCGCCCTTCGGCGAGCTGCTTCTGTACGGGTTCGACGAGTTGCTCACCTACCATTACCTGATTGCCGAAGTGCTGCGCGCGACACGCATGGACTCCGCCGCCTTCTGGGCCCTCTCGAAGCCCGAGCAAGCGGACTTGATTTGGCGCGAACTCTTTATCGAGCGCAGCCCCTACAGCGAAGCGTGCCGCGGCGTTGTCACCGTGCTGAACGCGCTGGGCCTCGATCTGGGCTCGCGCGACGCGAGAGAATACCGGGCGCACTTCAACGGCGTGGAGCCGTCGGCGCACATCGATCGCGTGTTGCAGCTCGCCAACATCTCCAGCGTCGTCATGACGAATGACCCCTTCGACCCCATCGAGCGGCCGGTGTGGGAGAGAGGCTACGCAGGCGATCCGCGTTTTCACGCTGCGTTACGAATCGATCCCCTGCTCAATGACTGGAAAGGTATCTATCCGCGCCTTCAAGGCTGGGGCTACGACGTCGAGCCTCTGCTGGGGGCCAAGTCCATTGCCGAAGTGCGGCGCTTCTTGATGGACAACATACGGCGCATGAAGGCCCTGTACATGGCCGTCTCCCTGCCCCCGGAATTCCGGTATCCGGCGGACAGTATGCGCGCAAAACTCATCGTGGATTGCGTGGCGCCCGTGGCCGCGGAAGCAGGGATTCCCTTCGCCATGATGATTGGGGTTAAGCGCAGCGTGAACCCTGCGCTGCGGCTCGCGGGCGATGGCGTGGGATTGTCAGACGTTGGTTCGTTGGAGCGTCTGTGCGCCGCGTTCCCAAACAACAAGTTCATGGTTACCATGCTGGCGCGCGAGAATCAGCACGAGCTGACGGTGACCGCGCGCAAATTCCCGAACCTGTTCTTGTTCGGATGCTGGTGGTTCCTGAACAATCCCAGTCTCATCGAAGAAATGACGCGGATGCGCTTGGAATTGCTGGGAACCAGCGTGGTTCCACAACATTCCGATGCGCGCGTGCTCGAACAAGTCATCTACAAGTGGGAACATTCCCGGACCATTCTCGCGAAGGTGCTCGCCGACAAGTACGCGGACCTGGCCCTGGCGGGCTGGACCGTCGCGGAGGATGAAGTCCAACGCGACGTATCCGGATTGCTGGGGGAGAACTTCTGGGCGTTCCTGAAATAGCGCGCGGAACAGTCACCATGGCACACGCCCCGCTTTACACACTCTGCCTAGCGGTCCAGCCGTGTCCGGGAAGAGCCGAATGAAAGCGCGCCCGCGTGACACGGGTGCGCTGTTGGCTGCGCTAGGCTCAATTCTGTGTTTCGGCTCCACACCGGTCTTTCTTCGTGTCTTCATTCACGATCTCGATAGCTGGACCGTCAACGGAATTCGCTATACGGTGGGGGCGTTGTTCTGGCTGCCGTTCGTCGTGGTGTTCCTTCGGGATGCGCAGTCGCGCGGACATGCCCGATCCCGCCATGGCGTGTGGAAGAGCGCCGCACTTCCCGCAGTGGTGAATACGCTTGGACAAATCGCGTGGGCCGCCGCGCCGTACTATCTCGACGCCAATACGATCGGATTCGTGTACAAGATGAACTTCTTCTTCACGATCCTGTTCGGTGTGCTGTTTATCCGGGAAGAACGGCCCGTCGTGAAAGACCCGTGGTTTCTCGCAGGCGCCATCATCTGCATTGCGGGAGTAGCCGCGATGTTTGTTCAGAATCTCCACGCGGGCGGCGCGCGTTCAGCCGTGGGGATGGCGATCCTGTTGACGTCCACCGTGCTCTCGGGCGCCTATGCCGTGTCCGTGCGGCACTTCATGGCAGGGTATCCCGCACGATTGAGTTTCGGGGTGATCAGTCTGTACACCGCGGGAAGCCTGCTGGTGTTGATGCTCGTGGCGGGAGACTATGGCGCATTGCGGACCTTCCCCGTCTCCCTATGGCCTGTGCTGGTGCTTTCCGCCATCACGGGGATAGCCTTTGCGCATGTGTTGTTCTACCGGTCCATCCAGGGGCTCGGCGCGATTGTGTCCACGGGCTTGCAGATGTCCACGCCCTTCGTGACGATACTCGGCGCGACCGTCTTCCTGTCGGAACGCATGACTTTCCTGCAGAGCGTGGGTGGAGCGCTCGTCGTGGCGGGTGGCTTCATGCTGGTGCTCGCACAAAGCCACCTGCGCCCAAAAGGCAGGCCGCTCCGCTAACTTGTCCCGCCCACTGTCCGGTAGGGCGCACGGCTTACACGCCGGACGACTTCGCCTTATTCGGGCAGCGGACCGAGTTTCCCCAGTTCATATTGAATGAGGCTGATGGCCAGCGTCGCGGCTACCTCAGACCGGTACACGGCCTCTCCCAACGAAATGGGAACCGCGCCTGCCTCGAGGGCCTGCCGTATCTCAGCGGCCTCGAAATCCCCCTCGGGTCCCACCAGCAACGTCGCGGCAGCGCCGTGGAGTGCGGAGCGAAGCGGGCGAGGGGGTGCGTCACGGGTTGCGACGATGGTGGGTCCTTGCGCCTCCTTCAGTGCCGCGCCGAGGTCCGCAACCACCCAGAGTTCGGGTAGCCACAAGCGCCCGCACTGTTTGCACGATTCGACGGCCCAGCGCGCCCATTTCGCGGTAATCTGCGGCTTTCTTTCCGAATGCGCCGATGGAAAGAACACAAACCGGCTCACACCCAGTTCCGTGCCCCGGCGAATCAGTTCCTCCACCGGTTTTTCCCGATGCAGCCACGCCTGAAGCAAAGTCACCCGTGTCGCGGGCGGGGGCGCGGTTCGTTCCTCCTGCACCCGCACGACTACTTCGTGCCGCGTTGTGGAGACCACCTCGCCTTGCCAGCTCTGGCCACGGCCATCGAACGCAACAACGGTATCGCCCTGTCTCACGCGTGTGACGTGCAGGGCGTGATGGGCCTCCTCGTCGCGAAGGGTGATAGTGCCCTTGTCCAATTCGTCAGGCCTTGCGAAGAAACGGTGAATGTGTGGCATAGTCCCAGGAATCTCCAACGCGCTTCTTGAAATGGGAAAGGCCCCCATCTCGCGATAGGGGCCCAAGATTACCTCTGGTGTGCCACGGTCAGGGAGCCGGAGCGGGAGCCTGAGTGGGAGCCTGCGGGGCTTCCGCCGGCGGCAGCAACTGCTCCTTCGGCATTTCCTGAACTGCGCCCGCGTGACTGGGATCAAGTCCCTTGCCCAGAGACTGACCTTCTTGGCGGTGCTGCTTGGAGTAACTCTTCGTGGCCGTGCCGCCCTTGCTCGTTACGCTCGCGTCCTCGAGTGTGTAGAAGAACTGCTGACCTTTGCCTTCGTTCAGCACCAGTCTGCCCGTGAGCATCACTGGTTCTTCATACATGTCCGTGGCTTCCCCTTCGGCCATATGCACCAGCATGACATCGCGCATGGGCGGCGCCTGGCAGAAGTAGCACTCGATGGGCAATGGGAGCAGCATGAAATGCGTCGCGGCCCGGAACTGGTCGATGGGAGTGGTGAACCCCATCAGGTTCACGATCTGGCCCGCCTTGGGTAGAAGATCCTCTGGAAAGGTCGCGCCAGCCCGGAGGGAGCCCTTGGTCTTGCGCAGCAACTGCCAATCCAGCACGTCGGTGCCGGCCTGGGCCGCCTGAGCCTCATATTGGCGCCGGATTTTCTCGTACTTGGCCTGGAGCCCTTCGAGGCGCATAAAAAAGTTGATGCCGACCACCGCGGCCAAAATGACCACAACGCCAATGATGGTCCCCAAGTCCCGGACTACTCGTCTTCTCACGGTATGAATCCTCCGAATTTCAAAAGCGGGAAATACTATAGCACAATTCGGGGAATGAACGCGCAATTCGGATCATGGCAGGTACTCCCTACACGTCAGACAGATCCCGAGCAATATCCGTGCGATAGGCCTGCCATGCGGGAACGATACCCGCAACCATGCCCATCAGTAGCACGGCCGAATACGCGGAAACCATGTCCGGGCTCGGGCGGAACGCCGTGATCGAGAAACCGTAGCGCTCGGACAGATACGCGCCCAGACCGTAGGTGAGCCCCGTTCCGACAAACCAGCCCGCGCCTATCCCCAGCAAGGTCACCCAGAAAGCCTCGATCAGCACAGCGCCGAAGATTTCGCCGGCGGCCGCGCCCAAGGCTCGCATAATGGCGAGGTCGCGCTTGCGCTGGACAATGGACAGGTACAGGCCGATCAGGATCGAGATGGATGAAATCACGACCACCAAATAGCCGATGGCCAGCAGCACTTGGCGCGCGGTCCCCAGCAGATCGCGATAGAGCTTCTGAATCTCATCCACCGGAATCGCCGCGATCACGTCAGGGTACTTTTCGGCGACCCGGGGCATGAACTGGAAACGGAGTCCCGGGCTCTTGAGCACCAGAAGCACGGACGTGACCTCCCGGTCGTGGTGCTCATGGTGTTCCTCCGCGTGAGCTTCCCCTTCCGCGTGCTCATGGTGTTCGCCCGCGTGCTCGTCGCCTTCCTCCGCCGCGTGCTCATCGACATCCGCCTCTGTACTGGTATCTGCCCCCGTCAGGCTGGCTGTACCGTATTCGTGTTCATGCGCGTGCCAGATGGAGGCCAGATCGCAGAAGACAGCACGGTCGTTAGGTGTGCCCGAAGGCCTTAGGATTCCCACGACCGTGTATGGCATGTCCTCATGCGCTTCCGCACCCTCCAGGTCCATGAGGCCGTGCGTGCTGACAAAAGTGTCGCCCACCTGAAGCCCTGTCTGCTGCGCGACCGCGCTGCCCAACACCGCTTCAAAAGGCTTCTCGAAGTACCGGCCGTTTCCATCTTCCACGAGTCTGAAAGTGTTGCGCGGTTCTCCCGTAATTCGATTGACCCAGTCGTACTGCAGCATGTCCGCGGAAGTGCCAACCAGGCGAAATCCCCGGAAGGAGTCGCCCAGCCCAATCGGGAAGGCCCTTTCCACATCTTCATCTTTCTGAAGCTGTTCGTAGATCTCGTAGGGGATGTTCCCCGCAGGCTGCCCGATGAAGTAGACCGTGCTCAGGACCAGTTGCTGCGTGCTTCCTTCCGCGCCTACGGCAATGTCAAACGCTTGGCCTTCTTCGACGAAACGGCGCTCCGTTTCGTCACGCAGAATGAGCACGGCCGTGATCAGGCCCACCCCCAGCGCCACGGAGAGAATCGTGAGACCCGTCGTGAGTTTGCGGTTCCAGAGATAATTCCATGCGATGTGCCAGAGGGTCATGACTCCACCTCCCGCGCAAGGCCGGTGCAGTCGAAGCGTTCAGGCAGACGCGACGCAATCCCCGCGTCGTGCGTCACAAGCAACAAGGTCATCTTCTCTTCCCCGCACAATTCGAGGAGGAGGTCCATGACCGAGTGCGCCGTCTTGGGGTCCAGGCTGCCGGTGGGCTCGTCGGCCACGACGATCTTCTGGTTGTTGGCCAGCGCCCGCGCGATGGCCACGCGCTGGCGCTCGCCCACGCTCAGGGTGGCGGGCTTGCTATGCATGCGGTTGCCCAGTCCGACCCGCTCCAGCAACTCCTTTGCGCGAGGCTTCCACTCGTGGTGGGGCCGCGTGTCGCTGAAACGCATGCCCAGCATGACGTTCTGAATCGCCGTAAACGGGCCCAGGAGGTTGAAGGTCTGAAAGACAAATCCGAATCGCTCCCCGCGGAAGCGATCCAACTGGCCGTTTCGCAGCTTCTGCGTCTCGACACCGTCCACTTCGATGATGCCCGAATCGGCGCGCAGCAAGCCGCTGATGAGGTTCAGCATCGTGCTCTTGCCGCAGCCGCTGGGACCCCACAGCGCCATCTGAACACCGGCGGGCGCGTCGAACGACTCGCAATAGAAATCGACGCCCGGGCCAAGACGCCGGCGGCAATCCTTGATTTTGACCATACTGCTACTCCATGTGCGGGCATAGCGCCCGGGACTCGACAGCCTATTGCTTCCCCCGGGATTAAGTCAATCTACGGGCCAATCCCAAAGAAAGGGGAGGCACTCGGCCATCTAATGATAATGCATTCTTAATAGTATCAGGTGCGGCGGGAGTGGGGCAACAGTCCCTGTTGAGCCCGGGAAGCGTGGGGTTCAAAGGGCGGGGAGGGGTGGACGGATGACCCTCGCGCTGAAGCCCATCGCGGCGCAGCCGCAACCAAGACCGTTATCCACCGATTGCACCATTTCCGAAAGGAAATGCTGAGGTGGCATGGGCATCCCTGCCCATGGTCTTCGATTAACTCGCACGCAGAGGTGGCATGCTGGTACTGCCTCGCGTGTTTGTAGCGTCCGGCTTCCACACCGGGCGGACTCGCAGCCAAAAGGACACCTGCTTCGAAAGGCAGGCGTTGTCGACGAGAGCGACCTGGCTCAACTCAAAAACGTTCCGCGAGCGCCGGAGGATCTGGCTGGCGGTGTGAAGAGCCGGCAGGGATGCCGGCGCTCCTGACAGCGCTCCTGGTAGCGCCCGGCTTCCACGCCGGGCGGATTCGGAGCCCAAAGACGCCCGCCGTGGAAGGCAAACGCCAGCGAAGGCATTCATCTTACAGTACGCTGTGCACGGACAATCCCTCGTTGCAGGGCTAGCAGCCTGTGGAGTCCAGGTGGACAGGAAACAAATAGGGGCAGTAACCATCTATAGCTGTTCATTCCTTTGCGCTGGGAGACCGGGTACGTGACCCGCTGCGGGCGCGTGCACCCAAAGTGCCCCGTGACTAACGCCGTTCTTTCGCGCACCGCTCCAACCCCCAAATTCTCCCCTCTCCACTTCTGAAATCTCAGACCTGAACGTGCAAATCATCTCCACAGGTTCCCCCAAGCAATCCCACGTCCCGCCCCCGCCCAGGAATTCATAAGGCCAGTTCCCGTGGCCTTGGCCTCTCCGCAGGCGGAGAGGGAGTCGGAGGAGACCATGGGCAGGGATGCCTATGCCACCTCGCGCGGGGGCATCCTCGCGAAGGCGGGGACATCCTTGTGAACGTGCTTGAAACACACCTCTCGCAAAGGCGCAGTGAAGAAAGAGAGGGCCTTCACCACGAAGAGGAAGAACATCCCCCTACACCCCCTTCAAGGGCCTGTCGATTTATTAGTACTAGTACAGAACGCACAAATCAAGAGGCTTCGTAGAATGCCCCAGGTTGAACGATCTCAACTTAGGCTGACTGATGTGATGATCCAAAATCATCTCTTCAACGGTCCTTCTCGAATAATCCGACAAACCCTCAAAGGGGGACGCGCGCATTCTTCGATATTCCTTTGCGTCTCCGCGCCTTGGCGAGAGGAATTTCTCCTTCATCATCTTCCCCGTGTTCCCCGTGCCCCCGTGGTTTGAATTCCTCTTCCTTTTATTTGACCGCGGAAAGAGCCCTTCACCCAATGGGCAAACCGGCCGGACTCTTCGCAGGGTCGCGAATTCAGGATGAAGGAAGCGAAAGCACCGAGCCGAACGCAATGTAAGACTGTCTTACCGCGAAGTAAGAAGGGAACCTTCTCTTGTCTTGCCTTCGCGTGCTTCGCGGTAATCATCTCTTGATTCAATGTGTTGTGCGGGGATCACGAAGCGGCCACAGTTTCCGTGTTTGGCAAGGACACGAGTTTCCAGCCTTCCATGCCGAAGCGGAGGTCGCGCTCGACGAACTCCCAGATCACCAGCTTCTTTCCGCGCAGGAGTTCAGGCTTGCGCTGTAGCTCCTGACGCACCAAGGTGGACGCGCCGCCATCGCTGACGATGGATGCCATGGACTGCTTCATCTCGCGCGCCAGATGCGCAATGAACCCCGCGGAGCCAGGCTCATCGCGCTCGTAGATACGCAAGAAGCTGTCGCCAAGCACAAGCACGGGCGACGCGGGATCATCGTGATACGGCTCACCGGTGGCCGTTTCGATAATCTGTTGGCAGTCGACCCGCTCAAGTTCGAATTCAGCCGCAATACGCGGGGTATCCACCATGCGCAGCACGTCACCCTGACGCTGGATCGTTACCACTTTTTCTTCATAGACCACAGCACCCTCGGCAACCCACCCCTCCGCGCGGATGCGGTCCGCCACGGCGGACGCAGCCATGCGCAGACCCGCCGGCGACCAATGCGTATCCCGCGCAAGGTAGAGTTGCGCGTCTGGATCTGCGATCCGCGCCTCGCGGTACAGGGTGAACAGATCGACATAGGACACGCCCGCCTCACCCAGCCGTTCCATGAACGTCCGTGTGGGTCCGTGTACGTCCGTGCGCGTCCGTGCAACCCGCCCGCTCAGCCGTTCCGGGTACACGCTCGGCTTGCCCGGCGCGGGCACGACCAGCAAGGCGATACCGCGCTCCGCGAGCGCATCCCGAAACGCTACGATAGCCTCAAGCGGGTCCTCTTGCGGCATCGGCGTAGCCGCGGTTTGAGGCCACGGCTCCAGGAGGAAGGTCACGCCGGGCCGGTAGAAGAGCCACCCATCGCGCCCGATCAGCGCCTTCTCTCCCAAATCCCCGTAGCCTGCATAGCGCGCGTACTGCATAACCGGACGCAGCGCCTTCGCGGACCACGCGGTCTTCTCCATCTCCGTTTCATAGGCCCGCAGATTCGCCGCATTCGGCGTGCGCGTGAACAGGTCCAGCGCCTGCGGCCGCTCGCCCCGGCCCAGTTCAATGAGAGCCTGAGCAATCCCCTCGCCGAAGATGACGAGGAGGAAGATCGACACCAGCGAGAGCTGTACTCGTCTCGATACGGCCATTTGCCCTCCCTAGAACTGAAAATACAAGAACGGATTAAACGCCTGAACAAACATCGTCATCAACGCGAGCACAAACAAGCCCAGCAACAGAACCACACGCGGCATTGTCAGCCTCGCGACCCAGTCGTGGGCTTGCGTGCCGCAGATGGCCAACGCGGCACAGAGCGCCATCACGATCAAGTTGCCGCGCGTGTACAGAATCGAATCGAGCAACACGCTTCCACCGGACGCGCTGGCCAGGCCGAACATCGCTTTGAAGTAGGCCGTGGCCGCGTGGATGTCCACGGCGCGAAACAGCACCCACGAAAACAGCACCAGTACGAAGGTGATCCCGACGCGCAACGGACGAGGCAGGCGCGAATAAACACTTTCCTTGCCGCGCCAGCGTTCAAAGGCCAGCAACAGGCCGTGGAACGCGCCCCAGATGACGAAGGTCCAGTTGGCGCCGTGCCAGAGTCCGCCCAGCAGCATGACGATGGTCAGGTTGATATAGGTCCTGCGCTCACCGTGCCGGTTGCCGCCCAGCGGGATGTACAGGTAGTCGCGCAGAAACGTCGACAAGGAAATGTGCCAGCGCCGCCAAAAGTCCGTGATGCTGTCCGAAAGATAGGGCGCGTTGAAGTTGCGTGGAAACTCGAATCCGAACATGCGGCCCAAGCCGATGGCCATGTCCGAGTAAGCGGAGAAGTCGAAGTAGATCTGAAACGCGTACGCGACGACGCCGAACCACGCGTCGAGCATGGCGGGCGATTCCGCGGCAAAGACGGCGTCCGCGGGGCCTCCCATCTGGTTCGCGAGCAGAATCTTCTTCGCAAACCCGAGCATAAAAAGCGCCGCGCCCGAAGCAAACTTCTCCATCGTGTGATCGCGCTGGACCAACTGCTCTGCGATCGTGTTGTAGCGGACGATGGGTCCCGCGATGAGCTGGGGAAACAGCGCCACGAAACACGCGAAGTCGAAGAAGTTGCGCACCGGCGGCGAATCGCCCCGGTACACGTCGATGGGATAGCTCAGGCTTTGGAAGATGAAGAACGAGATGCCGATGGGCAGGGTAATCTGGATCACCGGCAACGCGCCCGCGCCCAGAACGCCGAGCATCGCGTTCAAGTTGTTCTCGAAGAACATGAAGTACTTGAAGAAGCCCAGCGTCGTCAGGCTGATGACAACACTCGCCACCAATGCCCGTTTGCGCCGCGCCGAGCCAACCGGCGACGTCGCGATGACGTGCCCGCACACGTAATTCACGTAACTCGCAAAGAGCATCAGCGATGCAAACCACGGATTCCACCATCCGTAGAAAATGTAGCTCATGACGAGCAGGAAGAAGTTGCGCGGAACCGGCAGCAGGTAGTAAACGAGCAGCGTCAGCGGCAGGAAGTAGAAGATGAAGATATGAGAGGTGAAAACCATGAACGGCTATTGCACGACGCGATTCGTCCACACAGCCCAGTAGATGGGCTCCTGGGTCTGCTCGGCGTACTTGTTGATGATGCCGACCATGCAGTAGTCGTCAATGGGCACCTCCAACGCTATGCGATGCACCTCGCCCGCGTGAAACGCGGTGACATTTCCGCCGATCTCACCGGAACGGGCATCGGCAGCTTCCGCGCGCGGTTTCAAGGGATTGTACTGGCCGACGTAGATGGTTTTGGGCGCTTCGCCGCGGTGTGTCTGCATGACCTCGTACTTGAGGACGTAGGCGTAATCATAGAGATCGTTCGGCGGAAATTCGCCGATGATATCGACCAGTTTCGCGGTGACCTCGATACTGCCCAGGCTCGTCACCTTCGGGTCCGCGCCATCGGTTCTTGCGGAGCCTCCGCACCCCGCAAGCACAGCCAATAGCAGCAGGAATACACACGTGCCGTGTGCTGCGCGTGCGGAGATGAACATCCCCCTTGATCCCCTTTCAAAGGGGGACCTAGACCGAACACCTCCGGTGTTCGGAAATATGTGCGGGGCACGAAGTGCCTGCAAAGTCCCCCTTTGAAGGGGGCAGGCCCGCGGGGCCGAGGGGGATGTGAAGCCAATGGCCTGACCCTTCGCGAACGCCCTCACCACCATCCCTCCCATCTTCCTCATTCCGTCGCCCCCACGTTCTCATACGTCCAGTGCGGCTCCCACCCGAAGGTCAACTCCAGCACCGGTCCGTTCTTCGTATTCGCGTGTTTCGAACGCAGCTCGGGGCTCTCCCCACCTATGCTGGGCGCGTCCGCCATGCGCATCACGCACATGAGCGCGCCCTTGGATTCCGCGCCGCCACCGTCATTCGGGCACTTGGTGAACATCGCGTATTGGCTGTCCGGCGAAAGTTGGCCCCCGTAAATGTGGAAACCTTCCTCACCATAGATGAGTTGCGCGTCGCTGCCGTCGCCGTTGGACATCCAGAGTTGCGTCCATCCGTACCCGTTGTTCGACTTCTGATCGCCGGGCCGCGACGAATAGATGATGTGCTCTGAATCCGGACACCAGTCCGGAGTGCAGTTCTGGAATACATGCACGACGTTTAATGCACCGTCTTCCCGGCTCACACGCACCACCGTCCACGCGGCGTTCTGGTAGTTCGCGGTCCCGCAAAACCACTTGCCGTCGGGCGAACAGAACAATTGCTGGTAAATGCCCTGCCGGGGGAGTTCCTTGACAACTTGTTTCGTGCCGAGGTCGACGATCTTGATGCCCTTCTTTTCAAGACACACGAGTTGCTTGCCGTCCTCCGACCACGACGCCCACGGGAACTCGCCCTCGCCCCCGACCACCACTGCGGTGCTCCCGTCGGGTTTGCTGATCACCAGCTCGCCTTGAAACCCCCACTGGTCGTGATTGATCTGAGTTCCTTTGGCAAGCCGCCGGTAAAGGATGCGCGTGGAATTCGGAGCGAAGCGGGCCGCGGCCTCTTCGTAGTCCGGCGTGTTGGTGATATTGCGCACCGACGACCCGTCGGGGCGCGAAAGAAACAGGTCCCACGTGCCATTGTCGCTACGCGCGCTGTAGACAATCCACCCTTTTCCCGCGATTTCCTGGGCCAAGGCTGCGACAGCTTCATTGGCCGGCGCTTCCGCCGCATGTACAACCGCCGCAATCCCGAGAAAACAAACCGCAACTACGAATCGAAACATGATCGCATTCTCCCCGCTGCGCGTGTCGCGCAGTACCCATCACGCCGGACGATCGAACTGTGGGATCTTCATGTACTCACCGTCGCGCAGTGCCGATTGGTGTGCGACGATGCCGGGCACCGTGTAGGCCAGCGCCTCGTACACGTCCACGGCCGGGCGCCGCCCATTGACCAGGGCGTCGATGAACTCGTGCGTGAGAAACGCGTGCGATCCTTCATGACCTGTATCGTGGCGAAGAGGTTCCGGAAGCAAATCGGTATTCCAATATTGCGGCACCTCGTAGTTCTCGAATTCCGGCGCTTCGCGCTCGAAGCCCGCGTCATCCTTTTCCATGCGCTTGCCGGACCTGACAATCACCGGACCGATCCCCAGCGGGTTGTACGTGTAGAAACTCATCTGATCGCCGATCCATTGCGCGCGCTCGCAACCGCGATGCGCGCCTTTCCACCACACGTTCATGCGGAACGCATGCCCCCTGTCCGTACTGAACATCGCGGACCCGTTCCAGAAAGGATTGTTGTACGCGTTGTCCTTGAGGATCGGACTGTCGTCGCCCCACCCGTGACAGACCACGCTCACCAACCGCTCGCCGGTGACGCCGATCAATTGGCTGCTGCTATGCGTCGGATAATGCATGGGCGCCATCCCATAGCGCCAGGTGCGCTTTCCATTCTCCATGTACAACACTTCGAGTCCGGGATGCTGGTATTCCGCTTCGCAGTAATACACCGTGCCGAATTTGCCCTCCTGGAAGAACTTCCGCGCAGACATCGTGGACTGCTGATAGTAGCCCGTCTCCGCCATCATGTAGGTGAGGCCCGTGGTCTTCACCGTGTCCAGGAGCAACTCCGCTTCCTCAACCGTGGCCCAGCACGCGGGAACGGCGGAGATGACGTGTTTGCCGTTCTTCATGGCATCCACGGAGTGTTTCACGTGCAGATTTCCGTCCGTAAACACCGCCACCGCGTCTATGTCGGGCGCCAGCACCAGCTCTTCCAGGGAATCGTAGGTTTTGTCGCACTTGTAGGTGTCGGTGAGGCGTTTGCGGCGTTCCGGCCTAAGATCGCTGACCGCGACCACTTCGCAGTTCGGGTGCTCATGCCACTGGAAGGAGCAGCCAAACCCGCCGCCCACCACGCCAATCCGGACCTTCTTAGGGGTGGCTTCCGCGCCCACAGCAATCCGGGACGCCACCGCGGCGGCGGATAGTCCCACTCCTGTGCGCTTGAGAAACGTGCGGCGGGAGTGGGCGCTCTCGGCGAAGGACTTTTGTTCTGAGGTCGGATTCACGGATTCTGTGCACATGGATGGTACTTTGATTTCCGGCATGGTGTTTTCGCCCCGTAGTTCAGACTTCGCACGAAATATTCGCATGAGCGTAGACCTTGAGGAGTCCCGAGTCAACTGGGCCAGGTCTGCCCTTCCGCGGGCGGATCCAACACCTGATTTCCGGCCAGGTGGGCCAAAGCCGTCCTGCTGACTTTCACGGGCTCTTCGCCCTTCTCGACGGGCCACGGCAGAAAGAACATCGGGATCTTGTAGGCGGGGAGGCGTTCCGCCAGATAGGCGGCAAACAGAGCCGGTTTCATGTGTTGAGGTTCAGCCACCCGCACGAACGCCACCGGACGCGATCCGAATTCCTCGCTTTTCACCGGCACCACGACGGCCTCGACGACTCCATCAATATGACACAGACAACGTTCAATCTCCTCCGGCTGAATGTTCTCTCCACCCGAAACAAACAAGTTGTCTCTGCGCCCCAGGAGATGCAGGTTGCCACTTTCGTCGAACTTGCCCAGGTCGCCGGTTGCGAACCAGCCATCTTCGGTCTGGGGCAGCGAAATCGCCTCATCCTCAACATAGCCGCTGAACAGCGTTGGCCCGCGGACTTCAATTTCCCCGGAGTCCGAAACGCGGATCGTGTCCGGACGCAGAGGCCTACCTGAAGTCAGCAAGACCTCCAATGGGTCCCAGGGGCGAGTCGTCGTGACTTGCGAAGCCATCTCGGTGAGGCCGTACGTGGTGAAGAGCGGCAAGCGCTGCCGGTGCGCCTCGCGAACCAGAGAGCCTGGGACCGCGCCGCCTCCCACCAGGATTGCCTTCAACGAAGCCAGAGCTTCCTTTCCGGATCTGGTGTGGAGGAGGCGGAACAGTTGCGTCGCCACCAGCGACACGTGGGTCACCCCATACCGCTTTATGGCTTCGTCCAGTGGCTCTCCCTGTTCGGGAACCGCCACCGCGCCCCCCGCCCATGCGCTGCGAAAGAGAATTCCAAGTCCAGACACATGAAACAACGGCAGCGAAAGCAGCCAGCAGTCGCCGGGCTCGATCACAATATTCTCATTCGACGCCAGCGCGCTATAGCTGTGCTGCGCGCACGTGTGCAGTGCCGCCTTGGGCTCGGCGGAACTCCCAGAAGTGAAGATGATCGTGCCGGGCAAGCTGAGATCCGGGGCTCCAATCCGCGCATCGGCGACTTCCGCGTCAAGGATCGAGGCGATTCTTAGGTTGGGCAGGTGGCCGAATTCCATGCGCGCAAAGTAATCATCGACGATGAGTACGCGGGGCCGCACGCGGTGAATTGCCTCCGCCAGGCCGTGGCGGGGCATGCGCGTGTTCAGCAGGCATACCGTCAGTCCGGCCCGGAAGGCGCCCATGAGCACGATGGGAACCTCGGGCGACGGCAGGGAAAGCAGACAGACTCGCTCGCCGGCCTGGATACCTGTCGCGCGCAGCGCGCACGCCACCGCGTGTGCGGCCGCGTCATAAGATGCGAAGGTGTACGTCTGCGCCGCGCTGACGAGTGCAGGGAGGTTTCCGCGTTCCCGGGCGGCGTTGATGAGCGGCCAGACTAGATCATGCACGGCCAATCTCCAGAAGCCGGTCCACGCTCAGGCTTCGCAGCAACACGTTGGCTTCGTCGAGTGAAAGGCGTCCCCCGCGCACCGGCAAAGGCGATTTGACCACGTCCGAGGAGAACCACGCATGGGTGTCTAGTCCCGCAGGCACGCCCGCCACCCCGGCACTGGCGGCCATGTTGGCCAAGGTGATAAGACCTACCGCGGATTCGAATGAAGAACTCACTACCAAGCGCTTTTCACAACCCGGGGCACCGGTCCAGGCGCGGAACGCGCGAGGTGGCGGGCCCAGCAACGTCGGCTTCAAGACCCACGCACGGGCGTGATGCGCGGAAACCATCCGGTCGTGCAACGGATGCTGCTCGTTTCCGTCTATGATACGTTGACCAGATTCGTGCAGCGCCGCGGCGACCGTCCATCCCACTTCGGCCAAGGTCTCGTCGACCGCGTAGGGAACCCCGCTTTCACGGTGAAATTCCGGCAGCCGCGCCGGTTCCGCCAGCGGCTCCTCGATATACTCGACATTCATATCTCGAATGGACTGTCCAAACGCGACTCCATCGGAGAAACGCCACGCCCGGTTTGCATCCAGCCGCAGCGTCACCTCCGGAGGCAACACGGATGCCACCGCGCGGACGGTGTACAAATCGTTCTCCATCAACGAGCGGCCCACTTTCAGCTTCACGGCTTTGAACCCGCGGCGCGCGCACTCGCTCGCTTCCTTTGCGGCGGCGTCCCCTTCGTGAACAAGCAGTGCGCACAGCGGAACGCTCTCCGGGGGATCCTCGTGCAAGAGCCGCGATGGAGTAGTCCCCAACATGGAAGCCTGCAGTCCGAGCATGGCCGATTCAATTCCAAAACGAACCGAAGGGAACAAGCGATCCCGGTTGCGAAGACAGGGAAAAGCGTGATCTTCGGGAAGAGGACGCCGGTTCACCAGTTCTTCCAACACGCGGCACGCCTGGTCGTAGGCGGCCGCAAAGCGTTCCTCGCTGAAACCGGGAAGCGGAGCAATGTCGCCGTAGCCCGCTTCCCCGAGAGGTCCGCGCAGTTCAACCACCAGGCCTTGCCTTAGCGTAATTACTTCCTCGTGAAGACGCAAGGGGCGCACCAGAGGGAGGCGGTAGTGAAATATGCGCGCCGACGCGTGTCTCACAGGATCCAACCCAGGGAGAAGACGATGCTGTACACGAGCAGGAGCTTGCCTGTCTTCGCGAGCACGTTGTTCAGCGCCGGGCCGTCCACGGTCACCAGCACCGTCTTGATTGCCGGCATTGACATGGGAATCACAACCAAGGGCACCAACGCAAAGAGGCGGCTCTCCGTCGTGGCATAGAAATACAGAGGAATGACAAACGCGGCGATGACGATGCACAGCACGTATTCTGCCCGCGCGAAGGTCCGCCCGAACCGGACGGCCAAGGTCTTTTTGCCTGCCCGCCTGTCTTCGTCGATATCGCGCATATTGTTGACGGCTAGAATCGCCACACTGAATAGCCCGGACGCCACCCCGGCGACGAGGGCCGCCGAGGTGATGTCAAGCGTCTGGAGATAGTAGGTGCCGCCCACCGCCACGGGACCAAAGAACACGAGAACGAAGAGATCGCCAAGCCCGAGATAGCCGAGCGGAAAGGGTCCGCCCGTGTAAAGGATGCCGGAGATGATCGAAAGCACGCCAATCGCCACAAACGGCCATCCACCCCGCCAGATGATGTACGCGCCGGGAATCAGCGCGAGCCCAAATGTGATCAGGTAGGCTCTGCGCATCACCTCCGGCGGGATAAGCCCCGCCTGAGTGGCGCGTGTGGGCCCAATCCGGGTCGCCGTGTCGGTGCCTTTCACAAAGTCGAAATAGTCATTCGCGAAGTTGGTTCCAATTTGGATGAGTACCGCGCCGAAGAAGGCGCTTGCAAAGGACCAGGCGTCTATCAACCGGAGGTCGCCGTAGGCCATGGCTGTGCCAATGAGCACGGGCGCGACCGCGGCCCACAAGGTCTTGGGCCGCGCCGCCAGGGTCCAGATTCTGACTCGGGATTCCGCCATGTCCAGCCAATCGCCACGAAGTCGCAAGCAGTGATTACGGGTACCGCGTGAACTTGCTGAAGTCCGGCTTGCGCTTCTCGTTGAATGCGTTTCGGCCTTCCTGGCCTTCTTCGGTCATGTAGAAGAGCATGGTCGCGTTGCCCGCAAGTTCCTGCAGGCCCGCCTGGCCGTCGCAGTCCGCGTTGAGCGCCGCCTTGAGACAACGGATCGCCATGGGCGAGTTGGCGAGTATTTCGCGGCACCACTGGACCGTTTCCTCCTCAAGACGCTCGTATGGGACGACCGCGTTCACCAGGCCCATGTCCAACGCCTGCTGCGCATTATATTGCCGGCACAGGAACCAGATCTCGCGCGCCTTCTTCTGACCCACGATACGCGCCATGTAACTGGCTCCGTACCCGCCGTCGAAGGATCCGACTTTCGGCCCGGTCTGGCCGAAGATCGCATTGTCCGCCGCAATCGTCAAGTCAGCCATCAAGTGCAGGATGTGGCCTCCTCCGATGGCGTACCCCGCCACCATCGCGATGACCGGCTTGGGACAGGTCCGGATCTGCCGCTGGAAATCGAGCACGTTCAGCCGCATGGTCGCCTTGGCGTCGTCCTTGTAGCCCGCGTCTCCGCGGATCTTCTGGTCGCCGCCGCTGCAGAAGGCCTTTTCGCCCTGGCCCGTGAGAATGACAACTCCGATTTCCGGGTCGAAGCGGGCATCGCGCAAGGCGTCCTGCATCTCATCCACCGTCAAGGGCCGGAACGCATTCCGCACTTCCGGGCGGTTGATGGTGATCTTCGCGATGCCCTCGGCCTTGTGATAGGTGATATCCGTGTATTCGCCCGATTTGATCCATGCAACAGACGCCATGCCTGAACTCCTACCGTCCTGAGATAAAGCCTCGCACAAGTTGAGTATAGTCTGCGGGCGCTTCCAAGTGCACGTTGTGGCCAACCCCCGGGACTTCATCAAACCGGGCACACGAGCATTGATTCGCCATGTCGCCGGCAAGCACCGTGTATTTCCTGTCCAGCGCGCCCGCAATCAAGTGAGTGGGAACGTGGTTGTTTTGCCAATCGGACCAGAGCGAAGGCATGTTCCCGGTGCCGAGATTGCGGAGCGCCAAGGCCAACTGTATGGGATCTCCCTGAGCGCGCCTCGCGATCAGGGACTCGACGCGGCCAGGCGTCCGGTGCAAACTGGCAAAGAGTGGTTGCGCATACCAGTCGCGAAGGAACGGCTCCAATCCGTGCGTTTCCAACCGTTGTGCGAGTTCCTCATCCTGCGCCCGCCGTGCCTCCCGCTCGGCCTGAGTGCGCAGGCCTGGCGACGCGGATTCCAGGATCAGCTTGTCGATGCGCATGGCATAGATGGATGCGAGATAAAGCGCGATGCGCCCTCCCATGGAATAGCCTAGAAGGGAAAACGACGCGGCATCGGCCTCGTCGATTGCGCTCACGATCGCCGTCGCCGTCTCGACAAAACCCCACGGGCCCGCGGGCACTTGGCTCTCGCCATGGCCTGGGAGGTCCACGGTCATGCATCGGACTTCGTTCGCCAACGACGATGCGATCGCGTTCCATTCGCACTTATCGCCCAGAAAACCGTGAAGGAAGACTAATAGAGGCGCGCGCTCAGGTCCTGTGATTTGATACGAGAGAGCATACGACGCGCTCATGGGAGTGCCGCGCCATCCACTGCGGATGCCACCGCCTGCTGCAGTTCGCGATGGATGCGCAGATTGTCTTTGCGATTGGTACGCACTTCGATGATTGTGGACCCAGCCCTCTGCCGCGCCACACTCAAGGAAGAAACCAGCGAAGCCAAGTCTTCCGGGCAGTCGTAGCCCAGGCCGAACTGTCGCGCCGCGTGCTCGAAGCCAAGACCGTGCGGCGTGCCGAAGTACCGCTCGAAGATCGCTGTCTGCTGCGCGACAGGCAAGAAGTGGAAGATGCCCCCGCCGTCGTTGTTGATGACCACGAGCGTAACGTGAATCGCCTGGTTCCGCAGGAGGGCAAGTGAACTCAAGTCATGCAGCACCGCAAGATCACCCACCACGGCAACCACCGGGCTGCCACAGCCACTCGCGATGCCCGCGGCTGTGGCTACGTTACCGTCAATGCCGCTCGCGCCCCGGTTCGCATACGCGAAATGCGCCGAGGCTGGATACATGCCGAACATGTCCATGTCGCGAATCGGCATGCTGTTTCCCAGAAAAAGCCGTTCATCCTCCGAGAGATGCGAAGAGACGGCCGAGGCAACGGTGGGCTCGGAGAGGCCCTGCACGGAATGTAGCGCGGCGCGGATGGTGTCACCTGCGAGCCCGTTTATGCGAAACAGCCCCTCGCTCCATTCTTTGTTTGCACGCGGCCCGCATTCCTTCGCCAAGCCAGAACACAACTCTCTCGTCCCTGCTTCCACGCGCAGCGTTACCCTGTGGCCGGGATCTACCCGGAAGGGATGATCCGCCACACGGACGTATGACGACCTGGGCGAACACTCTTGCAGGTGCTGGTTGACTCGCTTGGAAGTGATGGCTCCACCTACGTGGATGACGGCATCCGGCTGGAACACCTCGCGAAACGACGCGCTGCACAGCAGCAGATCGGCGCAGTGCAGAATGGCGTCTCCATTACCCGCCAGGCGGAGGCCCGATGTCACATCCGCCACGATGGGCCACCCCAACGCGGTGCCCAGTCGCGCCACGGCTTCCGCCTCGCCGCGGTTCCTCAGTTGTCCCGCCAGGAGCACTCCTCGCTTCGCATTCTGAATGACATCGGCCAGTTGGCATGATACTGCGGAGTCCAATTCGGATGCAGGGCAGGCGTACCGTGTGTAGGGCTCGCCGGAGGTCTTCCACGCCGATAACGGCGCGAGATACTCGGAGTCGTTCAGGTCCGCCGCATAAGGAGCCAGCGGCTCGCGATAGGCGCAATTCACGTGAACCGGACCTGCGGGAGCAAGCGTCGCCCGATAGACCGCTTGATCGACTGTCGTGAGAACGTATCCCGGCGCTATTAGGCGGTCCGGGCACGGCAGGCCGCAGTACCAGCACGCGTAGACGCCATAGAGGCGCGTCTGATCGATCGCCTGATTCGCGCCCGTATCCAGCAACTCAGGAGGTCGATCTGCTGTGAGAAGAATGAGCGGAATCTGCGACTGTGATGCCTCGACAACCGCGGGCAGATAGTTGGCGGCGGCGGTGCCGGAGGTGCAGATCAAGGCGACGGGCCGCTCCGTCGCGCGGGCCTGCCCCAACGCGAAGTAGGCCGCGCCCCGCTCATCGAAGTGCACGGTGGATTTCGCGCGCGGCTCTTCCGCCACCGCCGCGGTGAGCGGCGTGCAGCGCGACCCGGGGGATAGTACGAAGTGCTCCACCCCGTTGCGGAGCAGTTCCTCCACAATGAGTCCGGCCCAAAGCCGGTTGAGATTCGCCGTGTCTTCCATCATTTCGTGCCCAAAATTCCGGTGAAACTCCCGATCTTGTTCTCTATTTCATCCCACTCGTCGTCTGGCAGGGAGCCTTCAACGATACCCGCGCCCGCGTACACGGACAAGGTGTTCTCATGTACCAAAGCCGACCGGATACCCACCGCGAACTCGGCCGAGTCGGACCCGACCCAACCCACCGGCCCCGCATACCAACCTCGATCGAAACGCTCCGTGTGTGCAATGGCATCCGCGGCCAGGTCGCGCGGCCACCCTCCCACCGCGGGCGTGGGGTGCAGCGAGCGGAGCAGGTCGGCATCGGTCACGGAATCCTGCAGGATGCCTTCGACGCGCGCGCACAGATGCTGGCATTCGCTTAGCTTGATGAGCGACACATCGGAATCGGCGTGCACCGCGGTACAGCGCCGCTCAAACTCGGCGCGTATCGCGTCCAGGACGTAGCGGTGCTCTCGAAGGTCTTTTTCGCTCGCGAGCAAAGCCTCGGAGAGCGCGCGGTCCGCCTCGTCGCTCCCGCCACGTTTGCGCGTTCCGGCCACGGCCTCGCTGCGCAACAGGCGATCTTGCCGCTGATAGAGCCTTTCGGGAGATACGCCCAGAAACGCCGTTCCGGGCTTGGGTTGGAAACAGAACCGGTAGCTGCGGTTCGCCGCCCCGGAAAGGCGGCGCAGCAGTGCCACCGCGTCCAGTCCCTGCTCGAACGTAAACACGGATTCCCGCGCCAGCACTACCTTTTCCAGCGTGGTCTCATTGAACAGATTCAGCGCGGCACGGATGGCTTCGCCCCACTCCGGCATGCCGGGGCAGTCCAGTCGCTCCATCAGGCCGGGAAGGCTGCCCGGCGTTTCGATTCCGGGAAAGGGCATCGCGTCAAGCGCTTCCAGGATCTTTCCGGGCAGATCGCCACTCGCCTCATCCAGAATCGCATTGCACGCGAGATAGGTTTGCGCCCCGCGTGTGAACACCTCAAAACGCGGCAAGACGAAGCGGTACGCCCCGAACGGTTTCCACTTGGGCGCGGCGGATGATCGCTGGCTGAATCGCATCCCCCCGTAGTACCTGAGATTGGGGTGCACCGCCGAGATGCCCCGCTTGAGCGTGGAGAAAAGTTCGTCGTAGTCGCACTCCACCTCGGCCGACAGGATATCCGCCGTGCCTACTCCCGCCAGCTCGAAATCGCGGTCCCGGGCACACCAATACCCGCGGGACCGGTTGCCCTGGGCCTCCAGCCAGGCCAGGGGCTCGACCCCTTCCACCGGCACTTCCACGCGCAGCGCGCGCCGCCGCTGCCCCCCGCCGCTCACCGACTCAAAGGCCTGCTCGATCAGCATTGCCAGCGTCTGTTTGGCCACGCCGGGTTCCACGGTGCTGGGGTATTGAAAAGGCTTCGTCATACGTCACAACTTACTCCATCACAGCCGGGAGTTATCCGTTACTCACATTCATCAGCTTTGAATTCTTGCCGTAATTTGGCGTTGTTGTCTGTCTTCAAATCTGCGTCATCTGCGGACATGACCTTTCCATTGGTTGCGGCTGCGCCGCGCTGCGCTTATCCTGCATCACCTTCGTAGATGGTCGCAATCCCGAACGTGAGCGGATGCGCGCGCACACGCTCAAACCCTGCGTCGCGCATGAGCGCGCAGAAGGCCTCGCCATAGGGAAAGCTCTCCACGGTCTGGTTCAGATAGCTGTACGCATAGCTGTCGCCGGAAATCAAGGCGCCGACCCGCGGCAACACGTGCCGGAAATAGAACAAGTATAGCCCGCGAAACAGCGGATTCCTGGGAAGTGAGAACTCCAGCACCAGCACGCGGCCGCCGGGCGCCAGCACGCGGCGCATTTCGCGCAACGCGCAGGGGACATCCGAGACATTGCGGATTCCGAACGCAATCGTCACGGCGTCGAAGGAGGCGTCCCGAAATCCGATGCACATTGCATCCCCCCGCACCATGCTGAGACGCTGGCCCAAGCCGCGGTCCGTGATTTTCTGGTGCCCAAAGGCCAGCATCTTTCCCGACATGTCAACCCCGACTCCCGAGCCTACCCGCCCGCTCCACTGGTGGAGTGACAGAAGCACGTCGCCGGTACCCGTGGCCAAGTCGAGCACTCGAAGGTCCGGGCGCTCTGGCAGCAGGCGCGCCAAGCGCTTGCGCCAGGCAACGTCCTGCCGGAACGACAGCAGCCGGTTCAGCAGGTCGTAGCGGTGGGCGATGCGGTCGAACATCCGCCACACCTCGCGGCGTGACGGAGAGTTCGCTTCGGGGTCCGTGGGAATCGTGGACACGGGAATCTCCAGGGTACGGCGAGTTCGAGCGATTGTTTCAGTGCAAGGGCGTATCTTCCCACAATCGCATTGTGCCCGTCCATATTTCATGCATCCGCCGAGTCTCCAACCCACAGACGTGGGGTATAATGGAAGCGTGCGGACGAATGAGGAACCTCGAAACTTGGACCACCCGCGAGCCGGATAGACCCGTGGCAGCACCTCGAGACCTTCGAAAGCGCGGCGCCTGAGCGGTTTATGCGGATCTAAAATTCAATAAATATTTGATATATTTGAACATTTTTAGCATTAAAACGCAGCGGCGTTGTTCGTTTACTTGTGTGGGACGAGTCCTTCTGGAATCCCGTAATATATTTAACATGAAAGACTTACAAGTAAGGAATCCGACTTCTCTTGCAAACGCTGCTGCTCTAAAGCTTTTGCGGACTCCTGCCGATATACGGATGGAGAGGGATTACCCTGCGGGGTGAAGCCCATAGCCGCCCGTATGAAATGACGGTTATGTGGTTGGCGGGGAAGTAACTTGGGAGCGACCCAATGAGCGGTTCATTCAGTATCAGCGGTCTAATCTCCGGTTTGGACAGCGCCACGCTCATCCAACAGCTCATGTCGCTGGAGCGGCAGCCGATCACCCGCCTTGAAACCCGGCTTACCACGCTCAACCAGCAGCGGGAAGCCATCCGCGAACTGCGCACGACGCTGACCACGCTGCGCAACACGGTCCAGGACTTCCGTTTCAATACCGTCTTCAACCAGTATGCGGCCGCTTCCAGCGAAGAGGATGTGCTCACGGCCGAGATTTCGGGATCGAGCCCCGTTTCGGGCTCCTATTCGGTGGAAGTCATTCAACTGGCGAGCGCGACCACGGCGAACAGCAGCGCGGCACTGGGCAGCGCCATCAATCCGAACGCCACCCTCGAAAACAGCGGGATAGCCACGGCAATCGAGGAGGGGTCCTTCGCCATCAATGGCGTGGAGTTCACCGTCGATCCCACGACTGACACACTTAATTCGATTCTCGCGGACATCAACGCGAGCGCCGCCGGGGTCACCGCCACGTACGATTCTTTGACGGACCGGATCACCATCGCCAATTCCACCGCCGGAGACACGAGCGTCATCAACTTCAGCTGGACAGGCGACGCAGATGATGAAAGCAATTTTCTACGAGTGGTTCGCCTGACCGGCGCGACCCAGTCGACCAATAGCAACGGATCCACGGAAGTGACCAGTACCGGCAATCTGGGTGCCGTCAGCGCAACCGACGCGCTTAACTTGGTGAACTTCGCGAACGGCGCGGTGACCTCCGGCAGCTTCAAGATCAATGGCATCACGATTAACGTGGATGCCACTACGGATTCCATTTCCGACATCCTGGGGCGTATCAACGACAGCGATGCGGGGGTAACCGCAAGTTACGATTCGGCCACGGACACCATTCGCGTCGTGTCGGACACGCTGGGAAGCCGGACCGTCAACTTCACTTCGGGCACCAGCAACTTCCTCGACATCGTCAACCTGACCACGGCGACGCAGACCGCCGGGAGGGATTCACAGTTCAAGATCAACGGCGGCGCCGTGCAAACTCGCAATTCCAACGAGGTTGCCGACGCCATCGGCGGCGTCACGCTCAACTTCCTGAGCGAAGGTACGAGCACCGTAACGGTATCGCTGGACGATGACACCATCGTGGAAGACGTGCAGGAGTTCATCGAGCAATACAACGCATCGGTGACCGCCATCCAGGATCTCGTGGCTACCGGCGGCGTGCTTGCCGGAGACAGTTCGATCCGTTTCATCCAGGACTTTCTGCGGTCGAGCATCTTCTCCAACGTGTCTGGCATCAGCGGCGACTACTCCAGCCTCGCTGAAATCGGCTTCAACACGGGAGACAGCTTCGACTCCGGCTCCATCTCCGCGCTCCAACTCGACGAGGACGAGTTCCGCGAGGCATTGCGCAACAGCCTGAGCAGCGTCAAGAGCCTGTTCTCGAATTCCGGCGACACCGGCATTGCCGACTTGTTCTTCGATTACCTCGATGAAGCCACCAATACCCAGGGATTCCTGAATGAGCGCGTGCGCAGCAACGGCATCATCGAGCAGCAAATCAACAGCATCAACGACCGCATCGAGCAGATGGAAGAACGCCTGGAAACTAAGGAAGCGCGCCTGCGTGCGCAGTTCACAAGGCTTGAGCAGCTGTCGGCGACCTATCAAGCTCAGGCGTCGGCCTTGAGTTCGATTGGCGCCAGTTTCTAAGAGTCAGGCAAGGGCATCAACGAGGAGACCGCACATGGCCAGCACTGCCGCAGATTACGGCGCCTACAAAAAGGTGAACGTGGAAACCGCCTCCCAGGGAAAGCTGGTGGTGATGCTGTTCAACGGCGCTATTCAGCGTGCCGAAGAGGCCAAACGCCAACTCTCGAAGGGCAAGACAGAAGGCGTGCACAACAACCTCTTGCGCGCCCAGGACATCGTGGCGGAACTGCGGGGAGCCCTGAACATGAAGGCCGGCGGAGAGGTCGCACGCAACCTCGACCGCATCTACGAGTACTTTCAGCATCTGCTCATCAAGGCCAACATCCGCAAGGAAGCCTCTCACTTGGACGAGGTCATTGGCCACCTGACGACCATGCGCAACACGTGGCAGGAAGTCTTCGATAAACTCGCCAAGGAAGAGGCGCCCGTCACCAAAGCGCCCAAGACCAACCAGCACGGATCCGCGATCATCAACGTACAGGGCTAACCACTCACATTTGGCTTACGTTGCTGGAGTCGCCGGGCAATCGCTTGACCCC
>JADLCA010000589.1 GCA_020847495.1 Candidatus Hydrogenedentota bacterium
CAAGCGTGCCGTTCATCAGATTGAACCGTGAGCTATGCACCCCCTTCAGGGAATCTTCTTGAGGCATCTGCTGACCCCGGGTAGTCCCGCGTGCCGCGGGCCTACCCGGGGCTGCGAGAACATAGGCTCTTCAGGCCATTGCGGCGGCTCAACGCCACCGATTCGCACCCATCTTGCCCGGGCTCAGCTCACTCTGAATCACCGTCAACTTGCGATAGCTTCCAAAGAGAGGCGATACCAGAGAGGCTTTGTGGCGGTAGCGGAACGGGTAGTTTTAATGCGATTGCCCTGCTTGAGGGTGGCAGCGGCTCCGTGAACTGGCGTATTCTGTATGCGGCCAGTAGACTTGTGACACATGGGCCGGATGTCGAAACGATGCTGAGGGAGAACCTTACGATGAGAATACGCGCAGGATGTTTGCCGGTTGTCTTCGCGATGTTCCTTGTAACCCCGAGCTTTGCATCCGACATAAGCAGCGGCCCGGCCGTGGTCGTTGCCACATCAGAGTCGGCTTCCGTGGCTGTAAGTCTGAACGTACCCGCCAGTTTCGTTTCGGTGCCCGTACGCGTGTCCTGCGATCAGAAGAACACCGGACAGTCCTATGAGGAAACGAGGGCGGCGATCGCGCTCATCGTGCAGAAGGCGGCGGAGAGCGGCCTGTTCCGGGTCGAGAAAGGCGTGACGTCATTGTCGGAACGGAAGAGTTCCTTTGGAATCAGTTCTGGCGCGTGGCGTCAGCCAGCGGCGGAGGCCGACCTATACTTGTTGGTACCGCTCGCAGAAGAGGGCAGCGACGTTTTCACGGCCGGCGCGCTGGCAGCACGGTTCATTGAGGGGCTGACCCTGCCCGGAAAGCTGAAATGCGAACTGGGGCAACTGCGGCTCGCCGTGGAGAACCCGGAACAGTACCGGCCGAAGCTGTTGGAGCTGATCGCGCAGGACATTCACGCAACCCGGAAGGCCCTCAAGTCCGTTCAAGGTCGGACGGTAAAGGTGGAGGGACTGGAAAGCCCCGTGATCGTGCGGCAGGTGGACGACACGAAAGTCGAAGTGCTCCTGGACTACGCGGTTACGATCTCGTGGGACGAGTAGACCGCCGGCGAGCGCGGGGCGGGTGACCCAGCCCGCCTTGGGTCATATCCGCGCGGACAGCGAGGAGACAACCTGCCCGATTGAGTGGGCATGGGGAACGAGAGCCTGCATCGCAACGCCGGCAATGGCGAAGAGGCCTGCCAGCACAAGGGCAGGAATCCACGTGCGCCGCAGTGCCCCGTAGACCCAGTACTGCCCACCGGCGATACGCATCTTCCGGTAGATCGCGGTCATGACAACTCCGTCCACCAGGACCTCCGCCAGCAGGGCTGGGGCGGTCCACACAATGTACAGACAGATGGCCAGACCTGCGCACAGCGCGGCAAGGACGATCAGGACCAGCACGAGTTCATCGAAGTCAAGGGCGCCGGCGGCTTCCCCGGCGATCTCGCCGCCCGCGCCGTCCAACTCGGGAACGGGCCCCGCGTTGTATAACACCTGATCGCAGGCGTCTCCAACATCGGGCAGAAGCCCCGACATCCAGACCCGTAACAGAAGCAGAAAGACAAGGTAGGAGAGCGCCACGGCAAGGGGATACCGGATTGCCATCGAATCTATGCCGCTCTTGAGCATCAGGAACGAGAAGAGGAAGCCCGCAGCGCCGGTGAGCGCCAGCATGACAAGCATATGGAATCGCGGCCATTCGCGGTTCCGTAACCACGCCTCCACCGCCCGGAGGGCTTTCTCTCGTAATCGTGAGGGATCGTCCGCCATCATGGAGTGCTCCTGAGCCGTCTCCGTCCCTGGGGAGAGTTACTGGCTTGCCCTCGGAATCGCGCCCACATCGCCCGCGCAATCATGCGGTCCGCTTCTGTGTTCCTATAGTTACATAGAGCCGGCGGTTTTGCAACGATCCCCGGGTGCCTTCTCGTCGGCCGTTTTTCCTCAGAGCCCCCGAGTGGTATACTCGGGTCCTGCGTCCTGGAATTGTCGGCCAACAAAGCGGTAACAGAGAGTTGATTGGGGCATGAGCGCAAAATTCGGCACTTTGCTGGGCACTTCGGTCGTCAAGAAGCAGATCGTCGCGTTGACGGGCTTGATCGGGGTGGGGTTCATTATCGGCCATGTGGCGGGAAACTCCCTTATCCTGCTCGGACCCGAGGCCATCAACGGCTATTCGGACATGCTGCACGCGGTCCCGGAGTTGCTGTGGATCGCGCGCCTGGTTCTGGTGGCTTCACTGATCCTGCACGTCTATTTCACCATCCTCGTGACGCTGGAGAACCGGGCCGCCCGCACGGATCGCTACGCCGTGCAGGCTAGCCACGGCGAAACGAACTGGGCGAAGAAGACCATGATCTACACCGGGCTGTTGGTGTTCTTCTTCATTTTGTTCCACCTCACCGATTTCACCTTCCCTGACAAGACGGGGCCGGACACGGTGCTTACGGGAAGCGAGGGCGAGGCAAGCTACGGGCTGTACGGCCTGGTGTGGAACTCATTCCTGTCCCTGCCCCGTTCACTGTTCTACATCCTGGCGGTCTGCTGCGTGGGCCTGCATTTGAGCCACGGAATCCAAAGTCTCTTCCAGACTATCGGGTTCTTCCACGACCGCTATGCGGAGAAGATTCGTGTCGCGAGCAATGTGCTCGGCGCGCTGGTCGCGCTAGGTTTCAGCCTCGTACCCATTTTTGTCATCCTTCGTCATTACACGTTTGGACCGGGCGTATAAGCGGTCCGCCGCGATAAGGATTCGGAGTAGCACGATGACTTCCAACGGCCTCGATTCAAAGATCCCCAGCGGGCCCATGGCCGAGAAATGGACCCGCCACAAGTTCGAGATGAAACTGGTGAACCCGGCGAACAAGCGCAAGTACACGGTGATCGTCGTCGGTACCGGCCTCGCTGGCGCATCCGCGTCCGCGACACTGTCGGAGCTGGGGTACAAGGTCAAGACCTTCTGCATCCAGGACAGCCCGCGCCGCGCGCACAGCATCGCCGCGCAGGGTGGCATCAACGCCGCGAAGAATTACCAGAACGACGGCGACAGCGTGCACCGGCTCTTCTACGACACGATCAAAGGGGGAGACTTCCGCTCGCGCGAAGCCAACGTGCATCGCCTTGCCGAGGTCAGCGTCGATATCATCGATCAATGCGTGGCGCAGGGCGTGCCCTTCGCGCGCGAATACGGCGGCCTGCTCGACAACCGCTCCTTCGGCGGCGCGCAAGTCAGCCGCACCTTCTATGCACGCGGGCAAACGGGACAGCAGTTGCTGCTGGGCGCGTACAGCGCGCTCATGAAGGAAGTCACGGCGGGCGGGGTGACGCTCTTCCCGCGCCGCGAGATGCTCGATCTGGTGGTGATCGACGGCCGCGCGCGCGGGATCGTCGTACGCAATCTGCTGACCGGCAAGCTGGAGTCTCACGCAGGCGATGCGGTGTTGCTGTGCACGGGCGGCTACGGCAACGTATTTTACCTGTCGACAAACGCGAAGGCGTGCAACGTGACGGCCGCGTGGCGCGCGCACAAGAAGGGCGCGTATTTCGCCAACGCGTGCTACACCCAGATTCACCCGACCTGCATTCCCGTGCACGGCGATTACCAGTCCAAACTCACGCTGATGAGCGAAAGCCTGCGCAACGACGGACGCATCTGGGTGCCCAAGAATCCTGAGGACAAGCGTCCACCCCACGAAATTCCTGAGGCGGATCGCGACTACTATCTCGAGCGCAAGTATCCATCCTTCGGCAATCTGGCGCCCCGCGATATCTCCTCGCGCAGCGCCAAGGAGCAGTGCGACGCCGGCCGCGGCGTGGGCCCGACCCGCCAAGCGGTTTACCTCGATTTCCGG
>JADLCA010000590.1 GCA_020847495.1 Candidatus Hydrogenedentota bacterium
CAATCCCATGATCAACGGGGCCAAGTATACGCCGGTCCGCAAGGTGGTGGACACCGCCGCATCGTTCATTCACGTCGAGAAGCGCTGCTTCTGCCTGAACGTGATGGGCAAGGACTGCAAAGCCATCTACTACGGCACGCCGGAGGAGGCGTGGTCCGCGGCGGCGGACCTCTCCGCGACGACGCACATCCGCTATATGGACCGGCCGTTCAAGAGCGTGCTGGCGATGGCGCCGGAAATGTACGACGAGATCTGGGTCGCGGGCAAGTGCATGTACAAACTCGAGCCGGTGGTGGCGGATGGTGGTGAGCTGATCATCTACGGCCCGCACATCCACGAGATCAGTGTCACCCACGGGAAGTTGATAAAACGCATCGGCTACCACACGCGCGACTACTTCCTCGCGCAGATGGATAAGTTCCGCGACATCCCCGGAGGCATTCTCGCCCACTCGACCCATGTGCGCGGCATCGGCGTCTACGAAGACGGCGTGGAGAAGTGCCGGGTCCAGGTGACGCTGGCCACGTCGATCCCCGAGGAAGAGTGCCGGGCCATCAACCTGGGGTATCGCGATCCGGCTTCGATCGATCCCGAGCAGTGGCGCAATCGCGAGGACGAGGGCCTGCTGCTGGTGGAACGCGCGGGGGAAGTGCTGTACCGTCTCAAAGAGGGGAACCCAGAGCCCAAGCGGCCACTCCACACGGCGTGATTGTCGTTTGGATGGGGAAACTGTTGTTTCAGCCGCCGCATGTGCGGCGTGTCGAAGTGGAGGGAGAATCGCAATGCCTAAGAATGTCATCGTAGCCCAATCCGGGGGTCCAAGCCCCGTTATCAACAGCTCGCTCAGGGGCGTCATCGACACGTGCAAGGTGTTTCCGGAGACCTTCGGCACAATCTACGCTGGCTGGCACGGCATTGAGGGCGTCTTGAAGGAAGAGTTGCTCAACCTCTCCGCGCAGGATGAAGAAGAGGTCGCGCTGCTGCGATACACCCCCGCCGCGGGCTCGATCGGCACCTGCCGCTACAAGTTGAAGAAGAACCAGAATGAGGACTTTGAGCGTGTCGTTGATGTGATGAAGGCCCATAACATCGGCTACTTCTTCTATAACGGCGGCAACGACAGCATGGACACGGCGCATAAAGTGAGCGTGATCGCGCACGAGCGCGGGCTCGACCTCGTGGCGGTGGGCGTTCCCAAGACTATCGATAACGACGTCGGCGATTCCGAGTTCAAGCTGATCGACCACACGCCGGGATACGGCAGCGTGGCCCGGTATTGGATGGGGATCGTCCAGAACGCCAACGAAGAGAACGCAGGGTCCTCGCCGGCGGACCCGGTGCTGGTGTTGCAGGCCATGGGCCGCAAGATCGGGTATATCCCGGCCGCAGCACGCCTCGCGGACCCCAAGCGCGAGATGCCGCTGCAGATCTACATGGCGGAGTCCGGCGTGACCGCGGATGAGATGTGCGACAAGGTCAACGACCAACTCAAGAAGGATGGCCGCTGCATCGTGGTCGTGAGCGAGGGATTTGATGTCGGCGACATCGGCGCGACGAAGGATGGGTTCGGCCACACGCAATTCAGCGCGTCCAAGACAACCGTTGCCCAGCAAGTGGTGACCATGCTGAACGGGCGCGGCCTGCCGGTGCCGGGCGCGGCGCGCGGTCAAGTCTCGGGGACGGACCAGCGCGACACGTGCTTGTATGCCTCCGTGGTCGACTTGGACGAAGCGTACAAAGTCGGCCAGAAGGCGGTGCTCATCGCGAAGGACGATGGCAATGGATGGATGGCGACCATCCTGCGCGAGCCGGGCCCGATCTACAACGTGCGCTACGACAAGGTGCCGCTGGAGAAGGTTGCGAATTCGGAGCGGACCTTTCCGCAGGAGTGGCTGACCGCCAGCAAGGTGGATGTTACCGACGACTTCGTGAACTACGCAAGACCGCTGATCGGTGAAGATTGGGCGAGCGTGCCGGTCATCAACGGACGCCAGCGCTTTACCCGGTTCAAGCCGGTATTCGCGGACAAGAAGTTGCCGGCCTACGTGCTGCAGGGACTGCGCAAGTAGGGTATAACTCGCCCATTGATTGCGGTCGTCGCACACGCCATCGATTTTGTATTACACTTATTGTCTGCGTCGCAGTGCCCTTGACGCAGGCCTGCAGGCGGCCAAGCAGACCAAGGTGCCGCAGGCAATAGGGGGAGAATTCAGCAGTTCACATTCAGGAGATTCTGAGACATGGCACAAATGGACATCGGACTTATTGGGCTCGCCGTCATGGGCGAAAACCTTGTATTGAATATGGAAAGCAAGGGATTCTCCGTGGCGGTCTACAACCGCACCGTCACCAAGGTGGATGACTTCATCAACGGGCGCGGCAAGGGGAAGAACTTCAAGGGGTGCCACAGCATCCAGGAGTTCTGCGCGTCGTTGAAGCGTCCGCGTAAAGTAATGATGCTGGTGAAAGCCGGGCAGGCCGTCGATGATTTCATCGAGCAGCTTCTCCCCCATCTTGAACCGGGTGACATCGTCATTGACGGCGGCAACAGCCACTTCCCGGACACGATTCGCCGCGCGAAGTATGTTGAGAGCAAAGGGCTTCTTTACATCGGCACGGGCGTGTCGGGCGGAGAGGAAGGCGCGCTTTTGGGACCGTCGATCATGCCGGGTGGATCGCCCGCCGCATGGCCGCACGTCAAGCCCATCTTCCAGAGCATTTCCGCAAAGACCTCGGACGGTTCTCCATGCTGCGACTGGGTGGGTGAAGGCGGCGCGGGCCATTTCGTGAAGATGGTGCACAACGGCATCGAATACGGCGACATGCAGATGATCTGCGAGACCTACCAGCTCATGAAGCAGGGTCTCGGCATGACCAACACCGAGATGCATGAGGTGTTCGCGGAATGGAATCGCGGCGAACTGGACTCCTACCTTATCGAGATCACGCGCGACATCCTCGGATACAAGGACGAAGACGGCAACGAAGTCGTAGACCTCATCCTCGATCGCGCGGGCCAGAAGGGTACCGGGAAGTGGACAGTCGTGGCGGCGCTGGACACAGGCCAGCCACTGACGCTCATTGGCGAGGCCGTCTTCGCGCGCTGTCTTTCCGCAGTGAAGGACGAGCGCGTGGAAGCCGCGAAGCACATCAAAGGACAGGTGATGCCGTTCAGCGGCGACCAGAAGGCCTTTGTGGACGACCTGCGCCACGCGCTGTACGCGTCGAAGATCGTGAGCTACGCACAGGGCTATCAGCTCATGCGCGCCGCGGCCGCGGAATACGGGTGGAACCTGAACTACGGCGGCATCGCCCTGATGTGGCGCGGCGGATGCATCATCCGGTCGGCATTCCTCGGGAAGATCAAGGAAGCCTTCGACAAGAATCCGAAGCTGGTCAATTTGCTGCTGGACCCGTTCTTCCTGGATGCCGTGGCAAAGGCACAGCCCTCATGGCGCCGCGTCGTATCGACAGCGGTGAACATGGGGCTACCAGCGCCCGCAATCAGCTCGGCGCTGGCCTATTTCGACGGCTACCGCTGCGAGCGGCTTCCGGCCAACCTGCTGCAGGCGCAGCGCGACTACTTCGGGGCGCACACCTACGAGCGCGTGGACAAGCCACGTGGCGAGTTCTTCCACACGAACTGGACCGGCCGGGGCGGCTCGACGTCCGCCTCGACCTACGTGGTATAGGCCGGCTGCGCGCTTCGCGCAGAAAGGAGCATGCGCACCATGAATGGTTCCATTCAGGAGTATGCGCGGATCGGTATTGTGCACTTCATGGCCTACCCGGCCTGTGGCGGAGGCGACGGCCCCATTCTGGAATCGTTGGCCGCGCTGACATCCGATCCCTTGTTCGAGGTGCTTGAAGTCACGCGTATGAACGATCCGGTAACCCGCAAGAAGGCGCGCGCGCTGGCCGAATCGAAGGGGGTTGAGTTGTGCTTTGGAGCCCAGCCGATCCTGCTGGGTGGCGGCCTCGACTTGAACCACCACGATGCGGCGACGCGCGCGAGTGCCGTAGAAGCGGTCAAGTCGGCTATCGACCAGGCGGAAGAGCTGGGCTGCCACGGACTGGCGGTGTTGAGCGGCAAGGTGAGCGAAGATATCAACGACGCCATCGTCCGGCTGGTGGACTCCTTGACGCACTTGTGTGCCTACGGCGAATCGAAGGGGGTCCGCATCGTTCTGGAGACCTTCGACCAAGTGCCGTATGGCAAGAACTGCCTCATCGGACCCACGGAAGATGCGGTGACGGTATCGCATGCGGTGCGCAATGATTATCCGGACTTCGGCCTCATGCTGGACCTGAGCCATCTCCCCTTGCTGGGAGAAACGCCGGCGCATGCCATCAAGACCGCCGGACATCATTTCGTGCACGCCCACATGGGGAACTGCGCGATGGACGACCCCAGCCACCCCGCGTATGGCGACAACCATCCGCGCTTTGGCGCCGCGGGCACGCGCAATGACGTGCCGCAGTTGGCGGAGTATCTGAGGGTGCTGCTGGCGGAGGGGTACCTGTCGAAGAGCCACCGCCGCATCCTCAGTTTCGAGGTGAAACCGATGGCAGGTGAAACTTCAGAAGAGGTCATCGAAGAATCCAAGCGCAAGCTCGAAGAGGCTTGGAAGCTGGTCTAGGTATAGAGGCGGCCGCTGCGTTTCGACGGACGCGGCCGCCTCATTCGCAAAAAGCGAAACGCCCCTCGCAACGCGACGGGGATTACGCCAAACGGAGGGTCGCATGCCCAAGATCTTCGTAGCCCGTCAAATCCCGGATCCAGGGATGAACCTCTTGTATGACGCCTTCGGCAAGGATAGCGTGACTGTCTATCCCGCAGATGAGGTGATTCCCCGGGCAGAGCTACTGGTAGGGGTAAAAGGGGTGGATGCCCTCCTCCCCATTCTCACGGACCGAATTGACGCGGAGGTCATGGACGCCGCGGGCTCGCAGTTGAAGATCATCGCGAACTTCGCGGTGGGGTACAACAACATCGACGTTGCCGCCGCGACCGCGCGCAAGATTCCCGTGACGAACACGCCGGGGGTGTTGACCGAGACCACGGCGGACCTGACGTGGGCGCTTATCCTCGCGGTTGCGCGACGGGTAGGAGAATCCGAGCGCATCCTGCGCGCGGGCCAGTGGCCCGGTTGGGGCCCCATGCAGTTAATGGGGTCGGATGTGTTTGGAAAGACACTCGGCATCTTCGGGTTCGGCCGCATCGGAAAGGCGGTTGCGCGGCGGGCGAAGGCATTCGACATGCAAGTCTTGTACACCAGCCGCGATGAGGTGGATCCTGAATTGGACCACGAGTACCACGCGCGGGGCGTGGACAAGGCGACGCTCCTGGCGGAGTCGGACTTCGTGAGCATCCACTGCCCGCTCTTGCCAGAGACGATTCACGCGTTCGGCGCGGCCGAGTTCAAAGCCATGAAGAAGACCGCCTACCTCATCAACACGTCGCGCGGACCGGTCATCGACGAGGCCGCCCTGGCCAAGGCGCTGCAAGGTGGGGAGGTCGCCGGGGCAGGCCTGGATGTATACGAGGAGGAACCCAAGATTCACCCGGAGTTGCTGAAGTGCGAGAATGCGGTCCTCTTGCCACATCTGGGGAGCGCAACGTCCGAGACGCGTGGCAAGATGGCGCATATCGCCGCCACCAACATCGTGGCGCGTCTCACAGGGGAACGCCCACCCAATTGCGTGAACCCAGAGGTGCTGTAGTCCGCACTTCATACGTCTCACCGGCTCATCCGATGTGTGGCGGGAACCCCTGAACCCACGCGGGTATACAATAGACAAGGGCGACCCTCGGGAACGTGGTATCAACGTTTGGGAGAGTGTCCATGTCAACGCGGTGGCACGTAGTCTTGGCGGCCGTTCTTCTGGCGGGCGGCTGTATTCCTCTTTCCTTGAATCCTCTCTACACG
>JADLCA010000591.1 GCA_020847495.1 Candidatus Hydrogenedentota bacterium
CCCAAGCCCCGGCAGGGGCGAAAGAGTCCATACCAGTTCCAGTACCACGTATTTCACGTCATGCTTCTCATGCAAAACTCCCAGCCTTTCCTTGAACACCGACTTCCGATGATACCTCGCCTGCTCTACCGTCCCTGACGGGACTTGTTTTCTGGTTGTCCAATCTACCCAGCGATGAATCGCTATTATCTTTCGCCCTTACGGGCTGAAATCGCCCAAGGCGGAGGCTCGGGTGAAAACACACGTATTCCGGTCACTTCGCGCCGTTGTGCGGACGGAGAATTCGGTACTCTCGAAATCCCCAGGAAAGGCCCCGAAATGGCCTGTACGGCACGATCGCGGATCGGGTGATCCTATTACTCTACCGATCCTGTCGCGCACGTACAGAGGCATGTAGAGCCTCGAATGGCGCAGGGTGCCGGCTACCTCGGCGTCGGGTGCTGCACTTCTCGACCGCCATAGTGTCTCCGCTGCGCTTCCATACCGGCGCTTGCAGCGCCTTAAAACTCGGGCTCGACGGGAAACAGGGAATCTCGATTGGCCATGAGTTCGTCGCAAGTGTCAATATCATCAGGAATGGGAACGAGTATGATCGGATTCAGGCCGGGGTCGTCCCACTGGTCCGGATTGTTGGGCGTGTTCAGGATACGGAGCGATGCTCCGAGCACCAGCTGCTCCGAGTCATCAATCACGTGGCCTCTCAGAGTACCGTCGGAATACAGCGTCAAGAAATCCTGGAAAACCTCGCGACGGGCAATGTAGATCTCTCCCTCTATAAGGTTGAACAGCTTTACAAACACGGTTACCCCAGGTTTCCCATCGGTGTCGTCGTCATTGACCAGGGGGTCGTTGGGGTCCATTGACAACGGCACATCGGGGTCCCCGTCGATACCGATGAGCGTGGGGGTAGCAGGGCGCCAAATCTTCCATGCCCCGTCCTCTTCATACACGTCCACAACCGCGCTTCGGGGAACAATGGCTTGCGTCGCCTGGTCTGGAAAGGTCGTCACCATGTTCTGGTTGGCTTTGTGTTCGGCATGACAAAAACAGTCGTTTTGGACAAGTTCCCCGTTCTCGACGGTCAGGTCCGTGAAGCCATAGGAAATAATGAAGGTGGAGAACGGCCCAGTGGGCGTTTCAGCCTCGTAAGCAACCACATCGTAATGGGCATAGTGCCCCGCCATGGCCGCCATCGCTTCCTCCTTGTTCGCGGGCGCCTGCCAATTGGGATCATTAACCGGGGTTTCGTATAGCGGGCTTTCCGGCCAAGGCTTGGCATTCGAACAGCCAACAAGAAGTGAAAAGCCAAACAGCAGTGCGGGAAGCGTTAGAACGAAAGTGAATGCCTTCAAGATGGGAAACTCCCTTTGCGCAAATCCGGGTTACAAACCTGAGACAATTATACTGTTTCCGCCTCCATACATTCACTCGAGGAAGCGCACGCGGCGTCCCGGGTCATGGCCGCGTCACCCCCCCTTGACGAACTCGAGTTCGTTACATAGACTGATAGATTATGAGCGGAAGGCCGAAATACGCGCTCGCCTTGTTCACGGTTATCGGACTCACTGCGGGTTACACAGAACTGCGTGACTTCAACGAAATCCATGACCGTTATGTCCAGCAAGAGATTAAAGCTATTGGCCTCCTCTACGAACTCGAAGGCCTCAATTACCGGGAGGACGAACTGCAGAAGCGCGTGGAGGCCATGCAGTTGGATCTCGTTGAGACCGAGGCAGCGCTGCGCAGCCTTGGGCGGGTTCGACCCGGTGAGAAAATCTACCGGATAAGGCCCATTCATGCGAGGCAGTGACGCGCGGTTTTGTTGCGGATACTGCCGGCCGCAACTGCACCTTGGCTGAATAGACCGTTGCAAGACAGTTCAATTCAGCTGTTCTCAATAACTCGAGACATTCCCGCCACATCATTTCGGACGGTATGCTTCGCTACTTATCTTGGGGAGTTCACTTCTCCGGATGCCATCCGGTGTTCGCACACCAGTTCTTGCAATAGTCTGTGTTGTTTTGTCCGGCCGCAATTAGCGGTGGCTCCAGAAAAGTGCGGAGCATTGCCACGATGGACGTGAAATCCGAATAGCGGTCATCGGTGATGTTCAATCGACTGAGAAATCCCGCCCAGAGTGCGCGCGAGTTGTCGCTACGGGCGAACTCTTCTTGAAAACAGAGCGGCGTGCTAGTAGGGATAGTTGTTTTGCGCCGGGCAAATGTCGCCTCGATCGCACGGCGAAGCGTCGGCCCGTGAAAGGAAAACTCTGAGGCCAGCGTATAGAGATCGTAGAAGTCCTTCATGCGGGTGTTGAGCTGGCCAAGGAAGACCATTGCCTGGAGCTTTTCGGCAATGACGGACTCGCGTGGGTAGACGCGGATGCGTGGCGCCGGGAAGGTGTCGAGAAGAAGCGTGTAGTCAGTTTCCACGGGTTCTGGTGTGACAGCGTCACCAAACCCAATGTCGATCTGTAACGGAATACGCGCCTTGTCGAGAAACGCGACGAGTTTGACGCGCTGCCCGTCGTATTCCTGCTCGGCTCGGATGTCCTCTACGGCGACGGTCATGTGGTCAAACGAAAGCCCGTCCGCTTGCACCGAAACCTGGCATATGTGTTGGATGGCGCCGCGCAGTGCTTCCGGAGACGAATCACCGAATCCAAGCAGGTCGAGATCACGCGTGGGACGAAAAACCTTGTCCGACCAGAGCGTGAAAAGACGCGCCCCTTTAAGAACAAATTGATTGGCGTAATCCGATTTGCTGAGCCGGTACAGGAAACGCGCAGGAACCGTAAAAGGCTCTACTACGGCTGGCATCACCGATCTATTTTATACCGTTGGCCGCAGACACTTGCATCAACTGAGGATAAGGGGTCCGCGCCATGCAAAGGTTCAATCTGATGATAGGGTGCGATGATGAGCTGGGACTCAACTTCGCATTGGTCAGGCTCGTGCGCGAAACGAATGATGGCCGTCTGGGTGACGTGCACGTCATGTGGCATGCCGACGAAATCCTCCACTTTGCTGCTCTGCTCAAGATCGGTTTCCACGTTCTCGTGCTCAACATCCTGATGTATCCAGGAAGGGGGCAATCGGGATTCGATCTGGAGGTTGCCTCGCTCAGTTTTGTACGGCGGTTAAGAGACATCACGCACGCGCCGATTCTGGCACTCTTCGCCCTGCCTGACAGTCCTGACTACTCGAACAAAGTGATCGAGGCCGGGGCGAGTCTCTTCGCTTGTGCTCCGTTCGTGACCAACGAAGTTCAGGAAGCCGTCCGGAAATTATTGTCTGCAACACCATGGGCCGAATAGGCAATTCTTGGGTACAATGGTGGCGCGTCGCGCCGGAGCGCGTGAGAAACGACTTTCCTCCGAACTCACTACCCTTTCATTTCCTGTCGTGTTCTTCGGCTTGGGACCGTATGTCAGGCTTGGGCGGGCAAACATGCCATTCGCTGCACCGTGGCGCTTGGAGGAACTATCGGGAAGAACCGTGAGAGACCCGAACATAGCCCGGCACTCTTGACAATCCGCGCCGGACATTCACCCTTTTCCCGATGCTTAAGTGGCGAGAAGTTCGGTATTCGTGCTCATTTTGGAACACTATGTATCCCCCGGGATCGCAAAATGCTCCGGGAAATCGTTCAAGTGGCATGAACCAGGTGCCATCTTTGTGATATCGCACTTGGACCGCTGGGATCCTCCATTTACGCCTGAGATTGTCTCCGCTGTTGGTCTTGTAGCCGCTCATTGCTTTCCTCCGATCAAGCCGAACGATAATCAGATTGGGAAAATGGTTGGATCAAGAGTTTTCGGTTTTCACACGTAGAGCTCCAGGTATGGCTGCATGAACTTGGAGACACGGCACATTCTTGCATACTGATTGAGTTGCTGGAGATTGACCTTTCGTTGGCTCATGGCGTCGCGCAGCGCCTCGACGGCCACGTCACGGCCTATCTTGTTGCGGTATTTGAAACAGTCCACGACGGTTCGCGCGGGGTCTGTGATACGAACCGTGACACCATCAAGGGCGTATTCCCTCACGCCATCCTTGAGGGCGTTACCGGAAAAGCGAACGATGCGAAGAGGAATGTCGTTCGCGGTCGGTCGGCGTCCCTTCTGGGATACGGCGATCCACGTTGCGTTCGGAAGCTGGGTTGTGAGTTCATGAAAGCGTAATGCTGACAAAAGACAGATGATGGATCCTGGGATACGTTTGGCGACAAGGGCAAGGGTGTGATTCTCCGAAACGTGCGCTTCCGGATGTACATAGAGACCACGGCCGACACGGTTGAGACGACCGGCGCGGAAGAGCGTGGCGGCGTAATAGCTCGGGACTCCGTTTCGTTCGAGGTCACGGGGCCGCAGCACGCCTTGCTTCAGGGCGATTGCCAGTGCTTTGTCTGCGAGAGATCGCGGTGTAGCCATATTTGATTTTGTCGGCACTTATGTTTGATTGGCCTACGTTTTCTAACACATAGAGAGCGGGAGAAACAAGGTCCCAACGGACCGGCTACCCCGGAAATGGAGCGGCCAGCATACTGCCCCGGCGCGAGACCGTCGCCAATGGGTTATTCCCCGCAATTCTCGCGCTCCCCATTTGTCCCTGTCTGTGCTAAGGGTGAGGCCCAGCCTCTTCACGAGCGAGCTTCGCCAACGCATCGTAGAGGTCCTTCCAGCCTTCCCGCGCGGTGAGCGGGCTGAGGTAGTGGCTGTATTCCCAGGTGATGACCTTCTCGCAGTGCGGTGAGACGGTCTCGATTTGCCTCAGGACACGGTCTGGCGTGGCCGTCTTCCATCCGGCGGGCTGGTCGAAGGTCTCCACATTGCCCCAGAATCTGACTCTGGAGTCCTTGCAGGCGCGCGCGAGGGCTTGGAAGTAGGGGCCGGTGTCGTCCGGCGTGAGCTTGCGGTCGCAGCCCACACCGTCCTGGAGAGCCACGATGTCCGGCTTGATCGCCGGCAGCATCGTGCGCCAGCCTTCCTCAAGCGCCGCGGGCGTGATGTCCAGCGTGAAATACGGCGAGATCAGAATTGACAGATTCGGCGTGAGATTGCGCAGGTATGGGACGACGTCGAGATATGCCTTGACGCCGATGTTATCGAGCGGGGCGGTATTGCCGATCTCCCAGTTCAGGAGATACCATCCCGCCAGGGGCGCAGCCTTGCCGTAGCGGTCCCAAAACTCGTCCGCGACCGTTTTGCAGCGCCTGGCAAACTCCTCAAACGCGGGAGGCGTCTGGTCCTCCCAGCCCTGCCTGTAGAGACCGACCCAGACTTGGATGTCCAGCTGTTCGGAGATCGAAAGCAGCGTCTTCAGCGGGTCCTCCGTGCCGCAGTTGGGCCAGATTGGGTAGCTGTCAATGCGGCAGAAGGCGTACTCATTGAGCGCCACGCCATCGATGATCAGCGTGTCCATACCCAACTTGCGCATGGACTCCAGTTCCTGCTGCCACTGCTGGTGAGTCCATGTCAGGTTCGTCCCGTCAAGCTGCACAAACGCCCCGGTGATGGGCTTGAGCGCAGGTGTTTTGGCCGACGTTTGTGTTGCGGCGGCCACGCCAAGCAGGACTGCAAGCCCCAGGACGAGCAACCGCGATTGAATTCTGTGGACACCACGCTTACTTGGCGGGGTTCCGGGGAGCCACGGTCGCAACGCACCCCCGAGCTTTTGGCTCAGTTCGCCGCTCCAACGGATGAGGCGCTTTGTTGGCATGACTCAAAACCTCTTCCGCTTGGTCTATCGTCCCGTCCGCTTTCGCCGTTTTGGGCAAACAGGCGTGTACCCCGTTAAGTACTCCGAGTATTCCGGGGACACCATACTTGATTGGACCTCCGCGTTGCGTCGAGGATGACGCTCTCCTCACGCTGCCACTCGTCCCGCCCGTCCCATGGCGGAATCATATCGCCACTCGCCACATCTCGCAATAATTGGGCACGGTGTCCAGGCAACCACAACTTCTGGCCTGCCGCGTGGCCCCTCTCCGCGGTGCTGTGGGTGCAATTGGAAACGCTTGACTGAGCTGCTGGGGTGCCGTCAGCGCGTGGTGGTCAGAAGTACATGGTGCACGGTCATGGGCTTAGTTGTGCGGTGACGGTGCCGCCCGCGGCGTCCATTATGGATCCAGCAGATTCTCGACCCCCTGGTCCCGCTGTTGGGGTCTCCACGCTCGCCCTGCACCCCAAAGGTCAAAACTCGGTGCGTGAATTCACTTGCTGGATTTGCACCACCTATTGAGCAGAACCTTGCGTGCATGGTCACCAGGGACTAATTGTATGCCCCACTTCAGGTAGTTGCACATGAGCGTGTTTCCCGCGGTGCCGATGTCTTTGGCAGTGGGCCGCCTTGCTCCGGTTCATATGCAAAGTACCGGGGGCCGGATGGGGCCCTGGTGGAACGCCCGACCGGAAGCAGGTCGCTGGATGGCGCCAGGGCCGCACTTGCTGACTTCGAGCGCGAGGCCGAACGCGAGCGGGTTGGTGCCGTGTCGCCGCGGGAACGCGCGCTGCTGGACCAGGGCAAGCGGCCGCTCAGCAAACATATCGAGGAGTATGGCGCGGCACTGCGTGCGCGCGGAACGACAGAAGGTCATGTCCGCACGCAGGTCAAGTACCTCTCCACCATGGTATCCGACTGCCGATGGTCAGTACTCAAAGACGTTGACCGCGCCGCGTTTGAAGCGTGGGTGGGAGTCCTGCGCCGACGTGTCAAGGGGAAAAGTCAAAGGCCTCTGAGCGCCCGGTCAGTGAATGCCCACATTGTCGCCGCCAAGGCCTTGTTCAACTGGCTCGTGGAAGTTGGCCGGCTCGCTCAGAATCCCATCGGGGCCGTGAAACGCTTGAACGAAAAGACCGACCGGCGCCGCGAGCGGCGTGCTCTGTCTCAGGATGAGCTGAAAGCACTGTTCGAAGCCGCTCAACACCGCCCGCTTCATGACCGGGAACATGGTAACCGCGGGAAGGGCAAAGCGAGACTGAGCGCAAGCACGCGCGACTTTTACCTGACGCTCGGGGTCGAGCGTGCCTTGGTCTATCGTGTGTTGGCCTTCACGGGCCTGCGCTACGGAGAGCTCCGCAGCATCACGATTGGCCAGTTGGTCCTTGAAGGTAAGGTCCCGCATATCGAGTTGCGGGCCGCCGATGAAAAGGCGCGACGTGGCGCGCAGGTGCCAGTGAGAGCTGATTTGGCTGAACAGCTGCGTGAATACCTTGCTCGGCGGCTGGCAATGCACCAGAAGGCCGCGCAGGATGCGGGTGGACCAATTCCCTTAGTGCTCGACCATCGCAAGAGGCTCTTCGACTTGCCAGAGCGCATGACATGCGTGTTTGACCGGGACCTGAAGGCAGCCGGGATTCCCAAGGTCGACAAAAACGGGCGCACGGTAGATGTCCATAGCTTGCGACACACGTACGCGACCATGCTGGCGCAGGCTGGAGTGCCTTTGCAGCAGGTCCAGCAGCTCATGCGGCATTCCGACCCAAAGCTCACGGCAGGGGTATACACGCACCTCACCGTATTGGATGGAGCAGCAGCGGTGGAGAAATTGCCGCATCTTGCTGCGGGACCAGCGGAGTCCGAAGCGGAGGTCGCCCAAGCCGGTCGTATTACACCAAATATTACACCAACGACATGCAACCTGGACCAAAACGTGACAAATTCTGTCAAGACTCAAGCAGCCAAACAGAGAAATAGCTCTTGTGATCTAAATCGCGAAAACGCCAATAAAGACAGGGGTTTTCAACGATTGTCAACGGATGGCAGGGGAGAAAAATGGTCGGGGCGACTGGATTCGAACCAGCGACCTCTTGACCCCCAGTCAAGTGCGCTAAACCGGGCTGCGCTACGCCCCGACCGAAATGTGTTCGTTGGGTGAAGGCGCTTGGGAGCGCCTCTCTCGGAAGCATACCAAATGGTGCGGCGCTATGTCTAATCTGCGCGAAGGGCCGGGTTGGGTATTGCCGGAAGCGCGGTTTAGCGGGTTGCTGCCCGTTTACCGTTGGCCCACTCATCCTGACGTTGAGAGTGGTGGTTCGGCAGGGTTCTTGGCTCCGTGGTCTTTCACAAACTGCTGAATGCGGCCGTTCAGGGCGTCTTGCCGGGCGATACTCTCTGGGGATGGCGGGGCCGCCTTTTCGATGGCCGAAGCGGCTTCGGTGCACGTTGTCCTGGCGCGTTCGCTGTTCGCCGTGTTTTCGCTTCCCGCCCGGAGGGCAGGCAGGCATGGTTCCGCTGCTTTGCCCATTCGCCCCAGGGCCGAGGCTGCCATGCAGCGGACCCAGTCGTCGGGATCTTCCAGCAACGAGGCAATAGCCTTTGCGCTTTCCGCACGGTCACGGTCGAGTTCTGCGAGGAACATAGCGGCATAGCCGCGCGTCTCCTTGTCCGCGTCGGCAAGTCCCGTGAGGTAGCGTTCACGCATGGCCGTCACGTCGAGTAGCGCGACTCCTTCGGGAACCGAAATCTCGTCCAGCTCGATGTCCATGTCTCCCAGGAAGACGGTCAGTGTGGGAAAGCGGTCAAAGACCGGGCTGTCCGCACCCAGGTGTTTGCTGAGGCCTCCCTGGATGTGTACGAGCCAGTCGAAGGCGACTTCCTTCCCGTGAAAAGACTTCACGATACCGGCCGTGGGGCGCAGAATGACCTCGTGAACTTCCGCGTCCGTGGCAGCGAACCCGGCCAGGGCGTTGTTTAGCGCCTCGGTGTCGCCTTTGTAGTAAAAGTGTTCGTTGCCGTTCACCCAGGAGTGGTAGACGCGGCCTGGCTGGTTGAGCAGAGGCAGGATTCGTGGCCATTCGGCATAATTGGGCGCAGCAAGCGGTTCGTCACCGAAATCTTCGGTGCCAAGTGCCGCTGCATGCACCGCCACGCTTGTAACTGCACAAAGACCGGCAATCCATCGCCAACATGCCTTCATACGATTCCTTCTCCAGCACTGGAACAGGCCGGGTTCACTCTCATGCGGCCACGAAAGCTCTCATAGACGTTAACGAATGGGCGCGGGAAACGTTCAAGCAGCCGGGCCTGCTCAGCCTCCCTGGACCGTGTCGGGACGAGGCAGCTTCTCAGGGAAGGACTTCACGTCCGCCGCTTCGAGCCAAGTGTTGCCTTCGCCCGAGCCGTCCCAGAAGAGGTCGCCGCCGGGCGCCCCCACTGCCGCATAGGCGGGGGCCACCTGGAATCCATTGTTGTTGTAGGTGTTCTTGTGGATGGACGTGTGGTCGGCGTGCGGTTCGATATCCAAGTCGTGGCCGAGGTCAAGACCTGGGTTGCCGGTTTGCAGGTTGACGACCGCGATTCCGTAGGTCTGGTTGTCGGCGATCCAGTTTCGGGTGACCTCGGTCCGATCCGCGGCCATGACGATCATGCCGGTTCCGGGGGGAATGAAGCTGACGGTTGAACCCGGCTTGCCGAAGTTGGGATGGTTATTCGCCCAGATGCGGTTGTTGATTACGCGGCAATTCTCGCCAACCTTCGAGGGGTTGTTCGGCAACACGAAGACCAGGATGCCGCCGGTGTTGTGGTGGGCGCTGTTGTTCGCCACGAGCGCGTTCACGCAGTTCTCAATTTCGATGCCGGCCACGTTGTGAAAGGCCTCGTTGTTGCGCACGACGATGTCGCGGCTCTGGCCCACGTAGATGCCGGCGTCGCTGATGCGGCTGACCACGCACCCTTCCACCAGCACACCCTGACACTCGACCGGGTACACGCCGTACAGGCCCGCGTTGTCGATGGTCAAATCGCGGAACGTGACATTACTGGTCTTGCTTGCAACCACGCCATTGCCCTGGTAATTGCGAATGTCGAAGTTCTCGATGGTGAAATCGCTGCCGGACACCTGGACGGCGTCCGCCATTTCACCCTTGCCGTCGAAGACGGGGCGTTCGCCATCGACCTCAATGCCCGCAAGCGTGATGCCGCTGCGTTCCACGCCTACCTGCTCGTAGTAGACCCCGGGATACACCTCGACCCGATCGCCTGGCATGGCGCGGTCCACGGCGGTCTGGATGGATTGACCGGGCCGCACGGTAATGGTCGCACCCGCAGTCAGGGTGGCGGCGCCGGGTTCCGACAAAGGCGCCCGGGTAAGCTGGGCATCCGCGGATGCGAGTGCAACGCGAGTTCCGGGATCAAAAGGCGGGATAGGCGCCATTGCGCGCGACAGCACCGTCACCACAGCCATACCCGAGGGCACGGCAGCCGGAGGCTCCGGTTGAAGCGAGGTGTCCGTCAAGGACTTGAGAAACGCGACCAGGTCTGTTTTTTCCTGTTCGGTGAGCGAGAACTGTCCGATCTTGTCATCGATACCCGGTACCGGATTCGGGAACTGGCGTCCGCCGCCGTCCGCGTAGAATTGGACAACCTCTTCGAGCGTTGCGAATGCGCCGTTGTGCATGTACGGTGCCGTCAATTCGATATTGCGAAGCGTGGGCACTTTGAACGCAAACGCAGGACCCTGTCCCTCCACGTCTGCGCGCCCCCGATCGGGTTCCTGTCCTTCCAATGGCGGCACGCCAGCCACTCGGAATGTGTCATCTGCGAAATGGGGGAAACGGTGGCACTCGAAGCAGCGTGTCTTGACAGAGCGGAACAGCCGCAGGCCGCGCTTCTCCTGTTCAGTCAGGGCTGACGCGTCGCCCTGCGTATAGCGGTCGAAGCGCGAGTTGAACGAGACCAGGGTCCGCTCGAAGCAGGCGATGGCCATCTTCACGTGATCGAAGGTGACTGCCTCGTTAGAGGTGCCGCCAAAGACTTGGGTAAAACGTTCGACGTACTCCGGAATGGCCAAGAGTTCCCGCACAAGTTCATCCGGGTCCTGAGACATCTCGTTGCGATCGGTGATGGGATTGCCGGCTTGTGCCTCGAGGTCAGCGGCGCGTCCGTCCCAGAACTGAAGGTGGTTGTACGCCGCATTCCATACGGTTGGAGCATGCCTCTTGAGTACGGCCCCGCCGCTGCGATCCGGGCCGGTACCTCTTCCTCCCACGCCCATGCTCAGTTGGCGCGCATCGGCAAAACCGTGATCGGGGTGATGACACGTGGCGCAGGACAATGCGTTGGGACCGCTGAGCACCGGATCGAAGTAGAGGAGCTTCCCCAACTCCACTTTTTCGGGCGTCATCGGGTTCGAATCGAGCGAAGGCATCTCGGGAAAGGGCAGTTGCAGGCCTGTGACCTTTGGCTGGCCTTCACGGTACGGTTCCGCGGGGACGTAGGCGCCGCTGACGAAGTCGAAGCCAGGGATGGGAAGGGCGTTTTGCGCGAAAGCGGCGGTCCAAACTGAACATGCCGCGATTGACAGACAAGACACTACCCGTGAGAACCGCATCATAAGGCCGTCCCCTCACACCGTTTGGATTCCGTTGTTCACCTTGCAGCAGGTGGCGCCACGCGGGATTAAACCCGGTGGAGGGGTAGTTAAACACACCGGAGCGGATCTGTCAACGAGTCAGAATGAGGGGCTGGAATGCGCCGGGTTGTGCCCAGGACGAATCTGGTCAGTACCAGATCGTCACAACGACAACGGGCTCTTGATGGGCGGACTCGCGCGCGCGCTCATAGCCAAAGGACTGCTTGACCATCTTGGGCTCGACGTTGTGCTCTCCGATCCAATGATTGATGTGGTCGTCCATCTGTCCGAGGCCTTCCACGGTCACTTTGCCGATGAAACTCTGCACGCGCATGGGATGACTCCTTTCCACACCGCATCAACTAGCTGCCTTCGCCGCGACTATAGCATAGGCTCCAGCCGCAATGGGAGAGGAGAATTGAACACGGAGGATGATCAACCACGGGGACACGGGGAACACGTGGAAGAGAGGAAGAAGGGAGAACACCTCTCGTCAAGGCGCGGAGCCGCAAATGAACACGGAAGAACGAAACTTGAGAGTACCGAATTCCCGGCTACCGTCCGATCTCGGCGAAAAGTCCCGGTAGGGACGACAGATGATAGCCCAGCGATTCATCGCTGGGTCCGCGGGACCCCTAGACCTCCCCCGCCCCGGCAGGGGCGAAAGAGAACAAGAACCTACAGACGGCCGCATTCCGTTTTTGTCTTTACCGCGTCTCGGCGCCTTCGCGAGAGATGCAATTGGAGCAAGAAAGCGTCCATGAGTTCCTGAGTTCCAGATCGAAAAGACCGCTCTGTTTCTGGAAATCAGTCATCATGAACTTTTCGTTCGCGCGGTAACCGTGAAGATGGTGCTGAGCCAGATCTTCAAAGCAGGAAAGCAGGAACAGAATAGGCCTCATGCCTCTGATTCTTCCCCCGTGTTCCCCGTGTCCCCGTGGTTCATTTCGGATTCAGCCTGGGGGCCAGGAGAAGTCGCGCCCGCCCATGAGGTGCAGGTGAATGTGGAAGACGCTCTGTCCTGCCTGGGGTCCGCAGTTGAGGGCAAGCCGGAAATCGGTGAGTCCCTCCTGTGCGGCGACCTTGTTGGCCACCAGCATCATCCCGCCCAGCAACTCCGCATCAGTTGGAGTTGCATCGCTGACGCGCGCGATATGCTTGCGAGGGATGACTAGCACGTGCGTGGGTGCGCCGGGGTTGATGTCGCGGAAGGCGTAATACGTATCGTCTGAATACACCTGCGTCGAGGGAATTTCCCCTGCGGCAATTTTGCAGAAGAGGCAGTTTTCCGCCATGGATAGGTTCTCCTGTTCAGAAACAGTGTCGTCTCATTGCGTCACGTGATGCGCTGAAGGCTAAACCGTTTCACTTAACGATTGCTACTGCCGGCTTCGGCGGGGCGATGCTGCAGAACTCCTCCGCTGGGAAGAGCGCCAGCCGCTCAAAGCCCTCCGGGGTCTCCTGCTGGAACTGCACGTAGGCGCGGTTTGTGCCTTGCAGAGAGAACGAGAACATGTCGTCGTCACGTGCCCCGAAGATCTTGTATCCCATGCAGAAGCAGTCTTCGAGATCGACGTGCAGGAACTTCCCGAGGAGATCGCTATAGACGATTCCCGTCGCGGGCGTGCCGTGCGGCTGCGAGAAGTTGAGCACAATGAGTTTCGACCGCAGGAACTTCACGCGCGAGTATCCCTCGAATTTCGGATAGCCCACCTGCAAGGCGTTGTCCATCCCCACCAGCACGCAGTCCTCGAAGATTGCGTCATACGATTCCGGCATGGATGGGTTGTGTGCCCGCACGTAGGCGGCCCCTGCGTCGCCCCAGACGTCCAGGCACATGAAATACGAGCGCCGGAACACCACCGGCTCGTCGGGCCGGTTGGTGTGTCCCATGACACAGGCTCCCGCGAAACGGCCGATGCCGACGCAGTCCTCCGCCACTGCGGTAAAGGGCGTGCCTGCCTCGCAGGTCATGTCCCAGCCCATGCCGCCTTCCGACCCAGTCGAATACAGGCCGCGGAAGACCCAGCGGTCCCACACGGCGCCCGAGAAGTTCGGGTCACAGCGATAGGGGCCCCACCAGTCCACGCTCTTGAGCCCTTTCTCAGGGGCGCCTTCGGTGAGAATCTTGAAGGGAGGATTGCCGCCGCTCACCGAATGGTCCTGCCGCACGACGATATCCGGACATCCCGCGTCGATAATTGCATACCCCTGCGTGCCCGAGCCGAGACTTCCGTCCGAGTCCGCGGCGATCACGTTGTATGAACCCTGCGCGCCTTTATGCTTGGGCCAGAGGTTTGCCTCCACATAGGTGTCCGGGCGAAGCACGACCACATGTCCGCCATCCGCGTCGGGGACGGCATCCAACGCTGTTTGGACGGTCGTGAAAGCCGTTGCCCAGGACCTGCCGTCGCTGTTGTCTCCGAGCTTGGAAACATACAACGTAATGCCCTTGCGCCCGGTGAAGTCGCTGGCCTGAGGATCCCAAGGCGCCGCAAACGCGCTCACGCCGGCGAGCAGGAAGGCTGCGAGGCGCGTCGCCCGGGCCAACTGTCTTGAATGGCTCTTATCCCTGGTCATGTCCACGTTCTCCTTCCGAGTCCGGGCGCGCGGCGTCGAATAAGTGACCCGGTTTGCGCATCTCACTTTCATAACAGTACTTACAAAGAGTCGTCCGTGCAAATTGGGTGAGTTGCGAAAGGGTTGAGGCGCTCGGGCGGCCATCCCGGTGGCCTTGGGAATGGGAATTATGGGAGTGGATGGGAATCATGGGAGTGATGGGACGCACGCCCTCCCCGCCTGCGGGGAAGGAGGCATTTCCGATACCTCCCACGCTTCCCATTCCCTGGTCGCCTCCCGGATTCATATTCTAAGTGCACCGGAGTGGGCCCGAGCCCTTTTCCGTCGGAGCCGTCCGTCGCAGCCTCTTCGTGCCGCAGGTTCTTGGAGCGTGTCAAGGTGGAACCCCTTGGGGATCTC
>JADLCA010000592.1 GCA_020847495.1 Candidatus Hydrogenedentota bacterium
ATCCGCCTTTCCAAAGTCAAGGCGATACTCCAGGCCAAAGATCTCGACCTCGCGCTGGTCTACTACGATGAATTCAACATCGGAAACGGGTGGTATCTCACGGGGTGGTGTCCGCAGTTCGAGAGTGGCTCGGTGCTGGTCCTGAAAGACGGCAGCGCGATGCTGCTTGGCGGTCCGGAGAGCGAGCCCTTCGCCAAACTCGACAGCGCCATTACCGAAACCCGCAACTTCCCGGTGTTCATGGTTCCCGACGAGGAATACCCAAACGCGACCATCACGGACTTCCCGACGCTCTTCAAGGAACTCAAGGACCGGGAAGGCACGATACGCCGCGCGGGACTGGTGGGCGGCGGGCGCATGCCGGCCGATTGTTACCGGCAGATCACCGAGGGGTTCAAGGGCGTGGAACTCGTCGACATCACAAACGAATACGTCTCGCTGCGGTACGACAAGTCGGCGTGGGAACGCGAGCAGATCCGCGCGGCATTTGGCCTCGCCGACCACTGCTTCGACGCGATGCACAAGGCAATCATGCCCGGCACCATGGAAATCGAGGTCGCGGCGGCGGGCGAGTATGCCGCGCGCAGCCGTGGGGCTACGGGTTTTGGATTCAGCGCCATTGTCGGGTCCGGCGCGCGCGCGAACGCGGTTGTACCCACGGCCACCACGAAACGGATGGAAGCCGGCGAAATGGTGATGATCGGCCTTGCGCCGAAGGTTCAAGGCTATGCGGGTGTGATGGGGCACTCGCTGCCCGTGTCGGGCAAGCGGACTGCCTCTCAGGACGAGTGTCTGAACCACCTCAAGGAAGTGTTCCGCCTGACGAAGGCGCAATTGCAGCCGGGCCGCGCGGGCCGCGAGATCGACGCGCCTGGACGTGCATACTACAAGAAACACGATTTGCTGAAGTACCTGGTGTGCCCCTTTGCGCATACCATCGGCCTGCACGAAGCCGAGTCGCCTTTCTTCGGTCCGAACAGCGATGACGTGCTGAAGCCGGGTATGTGTGTCTGTATCGATGTGAGCTTCTTTGGCCATCCCGAATGGAACGGGGCGCGGATCGAGACCGGCTACGAAATCACGGACAAAGGCCCGATTCCTTTCAGCCCCAAGATGGACGCCCTGCTCACGGGGTGAGCAATAGGACAATACGAGCCTCTGTCGGTTGATTCATGCCGCGGCCCGATACGACTCTGCTGAAACGGGAGCTTCGCCTTGAGTCTGTCCACGTGCCAGCCAGGTATTTGGCGCCGTGCCGCCGCGCTGCTTCTGCTGTGCGGCGCGGCGGCCTTTGCGGGTCCGTTTCACGACGAGTTCGCGGCGAGCCCGTTCTCCCGATTCTCCGAGGACTACTTCGACCGCTTCGTGTTGGATACCGGGGCGCAGGCCGGCGACAACGAGACCCGCGTCGCCGCGGTGTGGAGCATTCGTCTTCCGGAGGACGCGGATGCCTTCACGGAGTTGATGGCGGAACATTTCGGTGATTTCCTGCGCGAACGCATGAGCCTTGCGCTGCCCGTGCTGCGGTGCCCCCGGGAGAGCCTTTCCGGAGCGGCAAACGCGATTATTCTGATGGACGCGCCAGCGGAGGCCAACGCCACTCCAGGCAGTTTCAGCATCACGGTGACCCCAGATCAGATCCGTGTGTGCGGTATCGATTCGGCGGGATTGCGCGACGGTATTGTGAAGCTTGTCGACCGCATAGGCTTTCGCGAGAGCCCCATTCTGACGCAGGGGAAGGTGGGTTACAGGCCGCGCTTGGGGCTGCGGGTCGGGTTCAAGCCGACCCTGGGAACCATGCGCGACGTAGTGTTCAACGGATACAACGGCGTCACCACGGGCATGACAGACCTCTACAAACTGTCCAGTTCGCAGTGCATCCCCGAACTCGCGGCGCTTCAGGACCCCGCGTATCGCGCGCGCGTGACCTGGGAGCGCCGGGATGCTCACCGGCATGGATTGAAGACGTATTGCTACGTGCACACCATGACCAAGTTCGCGGAGGACGCACCCATCTTTGCGGCGCATCCGGAGATTCGCGGTGTGCGCACCTGGCAAGCGGACGGCCTGTTCACCCTGTGCACGGAAGCGCCTCTCGTGAAGCAGTTTCTCAGGGAAAGTGTGCAGGGACTGTTTCGAGACGACCCCGATCTGGATGGACTATTGCTCATCATCGGCGGCGAAGGTTTCTATCATTGCTACATGCGTCCCTACGGTGTCGAGAAAGGCGACACCACGTGCGAACGCTGCAAGTCCCTGGGGCCGGACACCGTCGTCGCAAACCACTGCAACTGGCTCGCTCAATCCGCGCGCGAGATTGATCCGGACGCCGAAATTGTGGTGTGGCCCTACTCGGCGGTGCATGTGTGGTCTTCAGACATGGCCCAGAGCGGTTTCCTGCGCAAGCTGAAGCCCGGCGTTGCGCTGCTTACGGAGATCGAGAAGGACGAGGTACTCCTCAAACCGGAGGGCGTGCAGAAGGCCATCTGGGACTATAGCATTGACCTTATCGGCCCAGGTGCCCGGGCTAAGGAGCAGGTTTCCTTGTGCCGGTCGCTCGGTCTTCCCGTCTATTTGAAGAGCGAACCGGAACTTGCCTTTGAAGCTTCCGGCTTGCCGCACATCCCGTGCATGGACCGTTGGGCCGCCCGGGCCGATGCGCTGGCGTCGAGCGGCGCCACGGGCGCCTGGGTGTTCCCCGCATATCTGCCGCACCGCGGCACCAGTACCTCCGAAGTCTACAAATTCCTGTGGTGGGAACCGGTCGCCGGACGAGAAGCCCTGCTGGCGCAGTTCGCGGCGCGGCTTGCGGGAAAGGAGGCGGGCCCGCATCTGCGCGAAGCGTGGCGGCTGGTATCGGAGGCAATCGAGTACTCGCCCGAGATTCCGCCTTATTACAACGGGCCGCACTACTTCGGCCCGGCCCACCCCATGTGCGCGGACCCCGGCGCCAAGCTCCCGCGCGAGTTCTACGGGCAATATGGGTACTATGCGGAGGTCAACCCCGATTTGGTGGCCATTCCGCGGCCGACTTTCGTCACCATCCCAACGGGAAATGAAATGGTCTTCCCGAAGTTCTACCGGCAGATGGAAGATCTCCTGAAGAAAGCCGTTAATGCCATCGCGGCCGCCGAACCGCTTGTGGACGACGCGCACCGGCTCACGTTCGATTCCGAGGCCCTTATGGTGCGCTGGTTCTATCACGTCGGGCGCACCGAGGCGAACTTCTACGATTCGTTTCTGTTGCGTCGCGAACTGGGGCGTCAACTCGAGCGCGTCGAGAGCGGCGCCAGTCTCACGGCCGAAGAACGCGATGCGGCCAACGCACAAATGACTCGCTGGAAAGAGATTCTTTGCGATGAACTGGCCAACGCGCAGGAAGCGCTGCCAGTCATGGAAGCCGACATGCGGCTCGATTTCAAGTATATGGGATACTGTCCGGGTCCGGAGATGATCCGGGCGAAGATTGCCATACTTCAGAAGGAGATCGACGCGTATCTTCCTTCGCTTGCGGCCCGGCTTGGACTTTGACGCCGGCCGGAACTGGAAAGGAGCGGGTGGAGCAATGTTGAAGGCCCTGCGAGCACATGACCCACAAACAATAGAACTCCTCTGCGGTAAGGGCAGCGTCCTGATCCCGCCATCGCTGGCGGGCCGGATATTCTGCCAACTCGATGGCGAGCTGGTGCACCGGCTCGATGCGGCGGCGCTGCAGAATCCCTCGCCGGCGCAATACGACAATCTCGGTGGCAACTCCCTTTGGCCCGCGCCCGAAGGCGGACTCTTCGCGTTCAATTATCCCCCGGACAAAGACGAGTGGATGGTGCAGGACGGCATTGCCAAGGCCGTCCCCAATGTTTCCCAGGAAACCGGACACCGCGCCGTGGTGGAGAAGCGCATCACGCTCACCAACCGGAAGGGCGTGAGGATGGACCTGAACTACCGCCGGGTGGTGACCGTGGCGGAAGACATGACGCTCGCCAAGGGGTACCGGCTGGACACGATGGGCTATCGCACCGAAGACATCTTTGAGCCGGTGGGAGAGTATAGGGCTGATGACGTGCTCCTGGCGCCCTGGTCGCTCGAGCAGTTTCCCGGCGCGGAAGGTATCGTGACTTTTGGCAGAGTGGCGGAGGCCAAAGACGCGCTGAACATTGACTTCTATGGAGACCCTGGCGAGCGGATCAGTTGGCACGCGGGCCACTTCCTCTTCCGGCTTGGGGGAACCGCGCGGCATCAGATCGGCGTCAAGGTCCAAAGCAAGCCGCAGTGTATCGGCGCATTGGATTTACGGCGGTCGATGCTGTTCCTGCGCAAGACGGAGATTCAGCCCGGCGTCTACTTCAACATCGCCGACAACGAGCAGATAAACGGCCCATACTCCACCGCCGACCTGTACAGCATCTTCAACGGGGGCGAACTCGGGTTCTTCGAACTCGAAACCATCGGCGCCATGCGCGAGATTGACGGATGCGCCGGCGTCAGCATCCTGCCCTCCGAGACACTGATTTTGAAAGGCGACCAGGATGAACTGCTCCGCTATCTCGCGGAGCAGGAGGCACTGCACCTGAATCCATCGGACCTGCCCGCCATGGCCTGAACGTAGTCTTCGCATGGGCGCTGGCCTGCGCGCACACGCCAAAGGAGTTGGAGAAGCATGCAACTGGATCTCCTCGATTGGACGGTCATCATCGCCTCTCTGGTGTTCTCCCTGCTTGTGGGCATTTACTACACCAAGCGGGCCAGCCGCAGCCTGCGCGACTTCTTCACGGCGGAAGGCAGCCTGCCCTGGTGGCTGGTGGGCACGTCAATGGTGGCCACGACCTTTGCCGCCGACACGCCGCTTGTGGTGTCCGGGCTGGTGCGCAAAGGCGGCATCTTCGAGAATTGGCTGTGGTGGAGCGCGCTGATGGGCGGCATGCTCACAGTGTACTTCTTTGCGGGACTCTGGCGTCGCGCTGGGCTGCTCACGGACGTCGAGTTCGTGGAGCTGCGCTACGAAGGCAAGTCCGCGGCCGTGTTGCGCGCGTTCGGTGCGGTGTACTACGGAGTGCTGGTCAACTGTATCGTGATTGGCTGGGTCACGCTGGCCATGAGCAAGATCCTCCACGTGATGATGGGCTGGGACAAGGTCTTTTCGGTAACGATTCTCGTGGTCCTGACGCTCAGTTACACGATGCTCTCGGGATACTGGGGCGTGGTCGTGACAGACTTCTTCCAGTTTGCGCTCGCCATGCTGGGGGCCATTGCCCTTATGGGCATCGCCCTGGTCCAACTGGGCGGTCCGGGTTCCATGGTCGAGCAGGTGCTGGCCGCGCCGGGAGTCGAACCGAAGGTCCTTCACTTCGTCCCGGATTTTCGAACGGCCACGGATTTGGCCATTACGACTTTTATCGTGCAACTGGCCTTGCTCTGGTGGGCCACCGGGCAGGGGAGCGGCTATCTTGCCCAGCGCCTGTTCTCCGCACGGGACGAGCGGCACGCCGCCAAGGCCTTCCTGTGGTTCAACATCGCCCATTACATGCTCAGGCCGTGGCCGTGGATCGTTGTCGGGCTGGCGTCGCTGGTGTATTTCCCGCTACAGGCCGGCGAGGACAACGAACTCGCCTACCCAAAGATGATCGCGGAACTGATGCCGTCCGGGTTGCGGGGACTCATGGTGGCTTCGCTCTTCGCGGCCTTCATGAGCACCTTGAGCACGCAAATGAACTGGGGCGCCTCCTACCTCGTCAGCGACCTCTACAAGCGCTTCTTCGTGCGCGATGCCACCGAACGCCACTACGTGAATGCTTCCCGCGCGCTCATGCTGGTTCTCATGCTGATAGGCGCGCTCGCGGCGTGGCAGTCGGACAATGTGGCCAAGGTCTGGATCTATCTGATGACCATCGGCGCCGGGGGCGCCTTCGTGGGTCTGCTCCGGTGGTATTGGTGGCGCGTCAACGCGTGGGCGGAGATCGGCGCCATGGCCAGTTCCCTCGTGGTGGCCAACGGCAATCTGGTTTGCAGAGTGCTGGCTGCAATCGGACTGCTCAGTCCGGAGAGCATGGCGCGCATCGAGTGGTTCTACGCTTCCGATACGTACGCTATTCGCTTCGTATTCATCACCGCCGTCTGCACGGTCTTCTGGGTGCTCGTCATGTACCTGACCCCGCCGGTCTCCGACGGCATCCTGACGCAGTTTTACCTTCGCGTGCGGCCAGGCGGGTGGTGGGGTTCCATCGCCCAACGTCATCCGGAGGTCCGGGCGGCGTCAGCGCTGCGCGGGTGGCTGGGATGGTTCGCGGGAACCGTGTGTGTCTACTCCGGCCTGTTCGGCGTGGGCTACATGTGTGTCGGGCGTTACGGTTACGCCGTGCTGCTGCTTGCATTGTGCACGGTGAGCGGCAAGTTCATGGTCGATAATATGCCGCACGAAGACACCGCACCAGAACAGCCGGGGAGTTCGGTGTCACCGGCTCAGGAATGAAGGCGGCCCGGGGCGGTCGTGTAGCGTTGGCGGTACTGGATGGGCGTCATTCCCTGGTGTTTCCGGAACATGTGGGTGAAATGGGCCGAGTCGCAGAAACCCAACGAGTGCGCGACGTCGGTGATGGACGCGCGCAAATCCAATAGTTGATTGCAGGCATGCTGCACGCGTCTGCGCTGGTAATAGGTCATCAAACTCCAACCCGTCGCCTTACGGCAAATGGCGCTGAGGTGGTCCGCGCACAGCCCCAGGTCCTCGGCCAGTTGTGTCACGAAGAAGGGCTCAGACCGGAGGATCGCCTCTTCAATGTGTTCGAGCGCCAGGACGACCTCTTCCCGAAACCCCAATCCCACTTCAACCGGCGTTTGCCGGGTGTAGGAGCGGCTCAACAAGATGAGCGTCTTGAGAAGACTCGAGCGCAGAAACGTGAGGGAAGGCTTGGCGGCGACGGATTCACGCCCGATATCCGCCAGTTCGTGGTCCACCGCGGCAAGCTCATCTTCGGATAGCCCGAATTGCGCAATGGGGCTGTCCTTGGGCTGACGGAACAGGGCCGCCGCCAGGAAGAGCGGCACCAGGCCCGCTTCCCGCCAGTGCGCCATCAGGTCGTCCGAGAGCCATTCGGTGAGGTAATAGAGGTTGGTCTGGTGGAGATTCTCAATTCCATGGATCGCGTGTGTCATCTCCGGGGCGAGCACGATGACCGTCCGCGGACCAAGTTCCTCGGTGGCGTGGCAGGTCCGGTGCAGCGCCCTACCCTGGCGGATAATGGAAACCTCGAAATGGGCATGCGAATGGGGACGGTGGTCTTGCGCGTCCGGCACATAGACCGGACATCCATAGTGCCATCCGGGATGTGCCGGGTCGGAGGGCAGGAGACACCGGAAACTGCCCCTGCCGGACATCCACGACCCGACCCGGACGGGCCGGCCCGCGGACACGCCCACCTCGTCGAGGGTCGACGTGTAGAGGGGCACGAAGTCATTTGTGACTGTGTTTGCCGGTGCCATGCGTCACCTCGTTTCGCAGGCTGGCGCGGCCTGCGCACGACCCTTGTTCGCGGATTCATTATATCAGGCGCGTTGGCGTATCCATACCGGCTGGCTGTGCACGTGCGGCAACCGTGGGAGTTCAGTTCTCCCCCCAAACGGTCGTTGAGCTGCCTTGTTGTTGTTAGCCCGCATAGTTCACCGCCCCGCGTTGCGGAGGGTGAGATATGCCTTCGCAATGATCTCCAGGATCTCTCACGCATACCGTGTGAGCAAGGAGGACGAGCCACAGTCTTGCAACCTGCTGATTCAACAGGGATTGAGGGATCAGCGTCTTGTCTGCCTGAGGAATCCGGGTTGGCACTCCCCGTGAGAACGTGATTCCGGAACCGCTACGATCACCATCTGGGTGAGCCACCCCGCGCGACCTTTTTCCACGCGCTGGAGTTGCCATGCGTAACTGCCCAGTGACTCCGCACGCCCTCGTTCTTGGCGCTGAAGGCGCCACGCAACTCTAGCCAGGGGCAGAACGAAGTGACGCCCCTGGTTAATACGTCCCCTCTTCATGCAGCCCTGTAGATTCGAGTGTAGGTCCAGGGTGGAGCGAGGCGGAACGTTGTGTCAACCGTTTTTCGGCAAAGCCCCGGATGGGGCGACTCGAGTGTAGCCCAGGGTGGAGCGAGGCACGAGCGGAACCCTGGGTTGCGGTTGTTTTTCCCACGAAGCCCTGGAAGGGCGGCAGAATGGTCACTTGTCAATCCCAGATGTATCGTTCGTCGTATTCAATGTCGTGGGCCTTCAGGAGGCGGAGGAACTCGGTTCTTGAAGTCCTCCTTCCGATGGTGCTCTTCCTGGGTTTCGATGTAGGTCTTCACGCGGTTGATATGCGACGTGCTCACGGTGAATGCGCCGTATCCGCCTTGCCACGCGAAGTCCCGCAGTTCGGGGAAGGTGACGTGCACCCATTTTGAGCTACCGGCCTTCACGTCGCGCAACAGATCGGCGATGGCCAAGGTCTGGTGAATCCGCCCGAGGATGTGAATATGGTCCTCCATGCCGCCGATGGATGAAGCGACGCCGTTCTGGGTTCGGAGAATACCGCCCACATAGGGGTACAGGCGGTCACGAACGTCTTTGGTCAGCCACGGGCGGCGATCTTTGGTCGAGAAGACGAGATGGTAGAGCAGACAGGTGAAGGATTGGGGCATGGCGTTTTTCTCTTTCGCCCCGTCCGGGGCTCGATGGTTGGTGGGGTGGCTGACCCAGGGTTCCGCTCGTGCCTCGCTCCACCCTGGGCTACAGTCCTGCGCCCCTACAGGGCTTGGTATTTGGGGGGGTGTGGGAGACGATACAGACCGTCAAGTCGATCACTTGAACGAAGCGCTGTGCTGCCGCGCGTGACAAGCGACGCAGTACCAGAATGCCGTCCTCTTGCTACTCTGCATTCCTCTGCGAACTCCGCGCCTCGGGGTTTGAAATGTTTTCAAACCACGGGCGAGACGCCCGTTCCCCCTTTGTTGCTCTCTTTGTTGAATCGGTGTAATCGGTGAAATCGGTGGATAGTCATCTTCGTTTTGTTGCGGCTGTGCCGCGCTGGGTTCAACTGCCAGTTCTTGGTCCAGAAGTTCCGCGGTCGGCCCTCGGCGAAAGGCGACTCCTCGGATTTCTACAAGAGTGGCCCCAATCCTCACAAGACAAGGGCCGCGTTTGGGCGTAAGCTGGGATGGTATGCTGGCCCGGTCGCGCGTGCCCGGCGGCGCACGATAGCGGGTTGCTCGCGATATCTGGCGAATGTCCGAACTTCGGAGGCGGGCCGATGAGCAATTTCTCCTGGATCGACGGCAGCATCATAGGCGTCTACCTCCTGGCGACCATGACGGCAGGCGTCATGGTCCGCAAGTACGTGGGCAGCGTTGAGACCTTCCTGGTCGCGGGGCGCGAGATGAATGTGTACCTGGGCGTCGCGTCCCTCGCGGCGACCGAATTCGGCATTGTCTCGTGCATGTACACGGCGCAGAACGGATACGACAAAGGATTCGCGGGCGCCACGCCGGGTATTCTCTTTGGGTTGGCCTACCTGGCGATCGGCAGGACGGGATTCTGCATCGAGCCGATGCGCCGCTCCGGTGTCATGACGCTCCCCGAGATGTTCGAGAAGCGTTTTGGGCCGGGCGTCCGCTGGTTGAGCGGTCTGGTCATCATCCTGTCCGGCCTCTTGAACATGGGCGTCTATCTGCGCATGGGGGGCGAGTTTCTCATCGCCGTCGCGGGAATCTCCGCGCAGGGCCACAGCCTCGAGATCATGATGACGATGCTCCTTCTTGCCGTGGCGGCGTACACCATCCTGGGCGGTATGCTTTCCGTGCTGGTCACGGATTTCCTCCAGTTCGTCGTGATGAGCGTGGGTCTGCTCGCGGTGACGGTTCTGATCATCTTCAAGGTTGGATGGGGCAACCTCCTGGGCGCGGTCGAGACTCATTACGGCGCCGCCGGCTTCAATCCCTTCGTCAACAGCGACATGGGGTGGTCCTTCGTCATCTTCAACAGTCTCGTGGTGACGGCCTGCGTGCTCACGCACCAACCCGTGATCCAGCGCGTGCTGGCGGCCAAGGACGCGCAAACGGGGCGCAAGGTCTTCACGCGCACCAGCTTCTTTTTCGTGTGCCGCTTTGTGATACCGGGCATCTGGGGCATCGCGGCTCTCGCGGCGCTCCCCGCGGGATTGATTGGCGAGAACACGCGGGAAGCCATGCCGCTGTATCTTGCCAGTGTACTTCCGGTGGGGCTGATGGGGATCCTCGTGGCGGCCATGCTCGCGGCGGACATGTCCACCGATTCCTCTTACCTGCTGGCGTACGGGAGCGTGATCTACAACGACCTGCTGGCGCCGCTCCGGCGCAGACTGCGGATGACCGAGCGGCAGGGCATCCGGTGGAACCGCCTCATCGTGGCGGCGCTCGGCGTGTTCTTCCTGTTTTATGGACTGTGGTATCCCCTCAAGGGGAGCGTCTGGTCCTACCTCACGATCACGGCCACCATCGGTTTTGCCAGCATGACCACGCTGCTCATTTCCTGCTGTTACTGGAAGCGCGCGAATAGTTGGGGCGCAACGGCCGCCATCATCGCGGGAGCGGCGATTCCCTTGGCCTATCTGGTGCTGGAACTGGCGCCGGGCACGCGCGAGTTCGCGCTACGGATCGGCCCGAACTGGTCGGGCATCGCGGCCTTTGTAGGTTCGGCCGCGGCCATGGTGGCGGGTTCTCTCCTGAAACCGGCCCAACTCGCGACGAAGGAGCAACCAGCATGAACGGAGCAACCCAGTGGTTTTGGAGCATCATCGTTCTGGCGTGCTTGGTGTGGTATTCGACCATGGTGCTTTTCGTCACATATCGGGGCGCGGTCGATATTCGCGGCATGCTGGCGCGCCTGAAGCAAGGTCAACTCGACGGCGCGGAAGGTTCCCGGCCATCGAAGCAATAACGTTACCGAGTAGCCGTGTCGCGGCTTTCCTCGGACGCAGGCCGGGATGCGTTCAGCAGCACACCCTGCACGGCGATGGCGAGTAGAACGAAGAGAGGTGCCCATTGGAATGCCGCGGTAATACCTGCACTCTCGGCGGCGTAGCCCAGCCCGATGCCGCCCGCGAATCCGCCCGCGCCCAGAACGCCCTCATTGATCGCGGCGCGCCGGTGCCGGGTCCGCGCGTCGGCGAGACTGTAGTACAAGCTGGCAAAGAAACACACGCCGTAATTGGCGCCGACGACCGCAAAGCACAAGACCATGACCGCGAGGCTGCGGGCATGGCTCAACAGCACGAAGGAGGCCGCGGCGGCGAGTTGGCCCGCGATCAGGAGCGAGAGACGGCCCCGCCACGCCTGGGTGCGGCCCAGAATGGCGAAGCACACTACGGTGGCGAGAGAAAGCAGGAAGGCGAGCCAGGAATAGGTCGTCGCGGGCCCCGCGGCGTCGAGCAGCGCCGGGCGAAACTCCCCGGCGAGCGTGAGGTTGCCCTGGGTCGCGAGTTCCTGCACGCGCATGGGATATACCGAGCGAACGGCGGCAAAAAGCCCGTTGGCCGTGAAGGTGGCCATCCATGAGGCATACAGCAGGCCCGAAGTCATGCGTTTCGTCCCGTCGTCTTCAGAGTCGTCTTGTTCGCCATGAGCAGCGCGCGGCAGCGCCGTTCGGAGAGAAAGCGACGCGATGAGTCCAAGCACCACAAGACAGAGCGCGACCAGCGCGACAAACGGCAGCCGGAAGTCCGCGTCGTACAAGGGCCCTGCCAGGAGCGGGCTGAAGGTGAAACCAAAAGCCGTGGCGGTGTTGAAGCCAGCGAGGTGCCGGGCGCGCGCGGCCGGATCCGGTTCCTGGCCGAGCCATGCCTGCATGGCGGGCCACGCCAGCGCGAGACCCAGGAAGGGGACGGAGGCGGTCACGGCGCAGGCCACGGGTGTGCCCGCGAAGGGCACGGAGGCGAAGAGCAGCGCGAAAACCCCCACGCCCAAAAGGGCCAGGCGCAGGCAGTTGCCGGTGCGCGAAACGAAGCCGGCCGACAGGAAGCAGCCGATGGCGTACACGGCCATTTGGACGGCCCCCACGGTGCCGGATAGGGCGACGCCTCCGTTGATGCGGTCGAAAATGAAGAACGGCATGGCCGTCAGGCCGATCGCAACGGAAAAGTCCAGCAGGAATGCGGCAAGATACATGCGCCTGTGCGCCTGGCCGAACCACCGCGCAATCAAGGGAGCCATTCCCGCGTCCCGCGTTGCGCCGGGCCTACCACCGCTCGGCCGCTTCCCGGGCCTGGAGGAACTCCGCGCCGCGCTCGCGCAGCGCGCGAATGAGCAGGTCGAGCTGCTCGGCTGCGAAGAGGCCGCAGTTCCGCGTGATGAAGGGGTCGGGGCACACGCTGCCCTCGCTGGACCGGATCTCGCCCTGCGGCATGGGGTGGAACTCCCAGGGATGGAAATAGAAACACAGGAACGGTTTCACGCCCCGCGCACTCGCATACCCCATGAACCCGTCGATGTGGCGCAGCATCGCGTCCGTGCCTTCGGTGCGGTACAGCGGCCACTGGTCCATGTCGCGGCCGTACCGGTCCTTGGACTCCATCGACAAGTCGGCGAAATTGGGCAGTTCGACGATGCGGAGGTCACCTTCTTTCGTCCAGTCCTCGGCACTGGGGTGGTACGGCGTGAGGCGTTCGCGAAAGAAGAACATCGGGTAGGTGGCGTCCGCCACATAGCCCAGCTCGTCCAACGCGTTTACCACGGCCGTCGACCCGAACAGGCGCGGGCACCGGAACGAAACCGGCCGCACACCTGCGATCGACTCGACCAGCTCCGTGCACAGGCGCAGCCGGTTGGGCACTTCCTCGGGAAGGACGGGCAACATGCCGGGGATCTCGTACAGCGCGTCCCCGATGGTCTCGTGAAACAGCGTGTGGGAACCGATCTCGTGGTTGCGCGCCGTAACGGAATGGACTACCTCGGGATGCTTCTTCACACTGTCGCCCGTGAAGAAAAAGGTGCCGGAGACACGGTTGCGATCCAGGATCTCCAGAATTACAGGGGTGCCATGTTGAAGCCCTTCATAGAAGGGGGTCCAACTGCCGATATCGGTCTCCATGTCGAAGCCGAGTACCACTTGCAGGTCGCTCATGCGAAATCTCCCGAGTCACGCGCATTGAATGGGCGGCGACGTTGTGTTTCTCTTCTTATCGTCATTGTGCCACGTCCGAAAGTCAAGGCCTTGAGTGAAATCCGCGCGGGATTGTACGAATCCCCGAACCGGACCGCGACCAGGAGCAGGATATGAAAGTCCCGTTAGATAGACCAAACCCAGATATCCAACGTTTTGTGGGCGTCATCCGAGGGGAAATCCGCCCGGAGCGGCCGCCCCTGGCGGAACTGTTTCTGGACCACGAAGTGGAGCGCACCATCGCGCAATCGCACCTCGGCCTGGATTGGGTGGAGCCGGCGCCGGACCGCGAGACCATGGCCGCCTACCTGCGCAATCGAACCGAGGTCTACTACCGCATGGGCTATGACTACATCCGCGTGATCGGCGGCGTGGACTTTCCCGGAAAGTACCTCGATGCCGCGGACACGGCCGGCCTGTCGCGCGGCAACCGGTCGTGGGCCAATGAAACGTGCGGCCCAATCGCGTCGTGGGAGGACTTCGAGTCCTACCCCTGGCCGGACCCGGCCAAGGGCGACCTCTGGCACTACGAGTATGCGGCAACGCATCTTCCGGAAGGCATGGGCCTGATCGTGTGTCCCACAAGCGGATTCCTGGAGATACCGCTCGACACACTCCTGGGATACCAGAATCTCTGCTATCTCATCATGGAACAGCCGGACCTGGTCGAGGCGGTCTTTCAGCGTGTCGGCGAGATTATCTACGGCATGTACGAGCGCCTGCTTGGCCTCCCAAACCTGTACGGGTTCTTTCAGGGCGATGACATGGGGTTCAAGACGGGGACGCTGCTCTCGCCCGATCATCTGCGCACCTACGTGCTGCCGTGGCACAAGAAGCTGGCCGCGCTCGCGCATCAGCACGGCCTCGTTTACCTCTTGCATTCTTGTGGCAACCTCACGGATATCGTTCCCGACCTCATCGAAGACGTGAAAATCGACGCGAGACATTCCTTCGAAGACGAGGGTAACTCCGTGGTCGATTTCAAGCAGCGCTACGGAGACCGTGTGGCCATCCTCGGCGGAATCGATGTGGACAAGATGGCGCGTCTGCCAGAGCCCGAGCTGCGCGCGCATGTGCGGAAGATTCTCGACGCCTGCGTGCCCGGCGGGCGCTATGCCTTCGGGTCGGGCAATACGGTGTGCAATTATGTGCCCATCGGAAACTATTTCGCCATGCTCGAGGAAGCGTTGAACTACGGCTCGACCTAGCGGGCCATCCAAAGGATACTGTACACGTGTTGATAACGCGCAGAGATCTCTTGCGGATAGGAGCATTAGGAGCCATGGGAGTCTTAGCGAATAATACGCGGGCAACAGCAGCGGGTGGCGGACAAGCGGCGGCCTCTCCCCACGCGTGGCTGAACAAGCGGCAGCGAATCTACTGGTACGATCAGTACGCGTTGAACGAGCAGGAGACGGCCTTCGCGAACTACGACCCCGATCGCATCGCGAAGGAGTTGAAGACTGTTGGCGCGGACATCGTTGCGGTGTATGCCGCCAATCAATTCAGCGTGGCGTATTACCCAAGCAAGATCTGGCCGATGCACCCGAATCTCAAGGGCCGTGATTACTTCGGCGAAGTGTCTTCGCGCCTGCAGGCGCAGGGCCAGAAGGTCATCGGCTACATCAATTGGCTGGAGTCGCGCCACCCCGAATGGTACTACCAGCCCCTGGGGACCGAGCCGGAGAAGGAATTCCCGCTCGTGTCGTGGGCCGACCCCGGCAATCCGGACTGGCGCGTGCAGCGTGTGCCCGGCGGCCGCTGGCGCTACGCGTGCATCAACTCGCCGCGCCGCGCGCAGGTGGTCGCTGTGGCGCGCGAGATCATCGAACGGTATCACCCCGACGGTTTTCACCTGGACATGTTCTTCAACAGCGGCGTGTGCGTGTGCCCGTACTGCCGCCCAACCCTCGAACAAATCTGCGGAACGAAAGACATCACCATGGAGGCCGTCAACGCGCACTGGCGCGAGTTCATCGATTGGCGCAGCGAGTGCAGCGCATCCCTGATTGCGGAAGTGTCGGCCGTACTGCGCGAGCACGGCGTCTTCGCTGCGCACAATGGCCAGAACCCGCTGTGGCTTTCGCCCATTTATGGCTTTGACGAGAATTGGCTGCCGCATCTCGATCTTTACGTGTCAGAGATCTTCTTCAACCTGCACGCATCGGACCTGACCATGCGCTGGCACCGCGCCATCGGCAAACCCTCGTGCGAACTGCTGACGTCATCATCGCCGGATCACGCCCATCTCTCCGTGCCGCAGACCGCATGGCAGGTGAGCGCGGCGAGCGCGAAGGCCAACGGCTGCAACGTGCTCGGCCCCTGTTGCGTGGGCGCGTATCCGGATACCACCAGTTCGAAGCGCCTGCTCGACACGGTGCGGAAAGGGCTTGACTTCTTCATGGAGGACGCGGACCTGCACGCGGACTCCGCGCCCGCGGCCAAGGTGGCGTTAGTCTTCTCCTGGAGCACACGCAAGTACTTCCGCGAGGGGCGCATGGACTGGTCGCAGGAACTCGACGGTTGGTCGCGCGTGCTTATCGAGGAGCACATTCCGTTTGAGATAGTCATTGCCGAGCACATTGCTTCCGCCGCGGATCTGGCTCGATATGACTTGGTCATCCTGCCGAACATCGCCTTTTCCAGCGACACGTTCCACGAGGCAGTGACCGCATACGCGCGCGCAGGCGGCCACGTGCTCGCCACGGCCGAGACCTCGCTCGGCGATGAACGCGGCTTCCCGCGCGATGGCTTCGCCCTGGGCGAACTCTTCGGCATCGTGCGGAAAGGTGCCTTGGAGGGCTCATTCGCCATGGAAGGCGCCGAAGAGCCGGAACCTACCATGGGTGTGCTCCAACAGGTTGTAGCGTCAGGCGACGTGCTGGCGGGCCATATCGCCACGGATCCCGCCGGATCTGTCGCGGGATACGTCGACCCCTTCCCGATGAAGCCCACGGAGTGGCCCGTAGCCGTGACGCGGCCCGCGGGCAATGGCCAGGTCTTGTACGTGGCCTTTGGGTTGGGCCGCTACTACGCCAATCAGAATCTTGTCCACGCGCGGGATCGCATGGCGCAGTATGTTGACCGCCTCTTGCCAAAGCGGCAGGTGCGCGTCGAGGCGCCGCGATTCCTTGAGGTGACCCTGTGGCGGCAGACGGCGCCTGATCGCATGATTGTCCACCTCGCCAATCGCACCGCGTTGGCTCACGACATGCCGCATATCCACGAGATAACGCCCTTGCACGATGTGGCAATCGAGTTCGAGAGCCCGTACCCGGCGTCCACTGTGACCTGCCGCCATGCGAATATCGCCACGGAGATTGAGGGGGTAAACGTGCGCGTGCGCCTGGATAGTATGGACGTCTACGCGGCCGTGCTTGTAGAGCCTGCCGCGGGAAAATAGAGCGCGTCAGCGCGTAAGGAGGCCTTGTCCGAAATGCGTTGCCTCGTAGTAAAGGCGCACCCGCTCTCAGAGAGTCTTTGTTCGTCAATGGCTCAGCGGGTTGTCGAATTCCTCCGGACCAACGGACACGAGGTGACGCTGGAAGATCTGGATGCGCAGCAGTTCGAGGCCGCGATGACCCCCTCGGAGCGGGCGAGCTACTACGATGGTCCATATTCCACACAAGCTGTCGCGGGGTACGTCGAACGTCTGCGGTCCGCCGAGGCCATCGTGCTGATATTTCCCACGTGGTGGTTTGGTCCTCCGGCAATTCTCAAAGGATGGTTCGACCGCGTGTGGGGTCCTG
>JADLCA010000593.1 GCA_020847495.1 Candidatus Hydrogenedentota bacterium
CCGCGATTTGGTATCATCGGCGCGGCGTGGTCCTTCGTGGCTGCAGTCGCGATCAGTGCCCTGTTTCAGGGCGCTTCCCTCAATCGCTGTGGTCTGCGTCTGTCTGCCAGGAGCGCTGTCGCGCCGCAGGTGTCAGCCGGCATTTGTCTCGCCCTGGCGTACTATGGGCAGACGCCGTGGGCACGCGTCATAGCGTTTGGGTTGTTTGTTGTGTTGTGTCTGGCGGCATCCGTGGTCACTCCCCGGCAACTGGTGCAGTGGGTACGCCACATCTTCCCGGGGCATGACGCCGCACCGGTTTGAGCGTCCTTTTCGACTGGCACTCTAAAGGGGTTGCATGCCGGCCTGAGTTGGAGAAGTCCGTGAAGAAGATGGCAGCTGGAATGCTGAAAAGCCTTTTGGGCAAAACGTGGAGCGCGCGACTGCAGAGCTTCATGGACGCGCCCAGGCGTGACTACGTTACCGAACGCCACCTCAGGCACTTGTCTCAGGCGGTTGCCCGAGGCGCATACGCATCCTTGCTGTCGGGCGAACTCTTTCATTCTGCTCTGAACCGGCACGAAATGCGCGTGTTTTCGCAGAGTGGCGAGGACGGCATTCTGCTCTACCTGTTCTCGCGGATAGGTAGCCGTGACCGTCGTTTCATCGAGTTTGGGGTGGGCGACGGCAGGGAGTGCAACACGGCCAATCTCGCCCTCAATTTCGGATGGAGCGGTCTCGTGATGGATGGTTCCGCCAGCCGCATGGCGAGCGCCCGGCAATATTATGACTCGGAACTGGTCGACGGCGCGTCCACAGTGAAGACAGCGCAAGCGTTCGTCACGGCCGAGAACGCCGACATTCTCTTTCGCTCGCACGGATTTGAAGGGGAATTGGATCTGTTGTCGATCGATGTCGATGGTAATGACTATTGGATCTGGAAAGCCATTGGGAGCATCCGCCCAAGAGTGGTGGTCGTCGAGTACAATGCCGTTTTCGGTCCGAGCGCATCGGTGACTATTCCCTACAACTCGGAGTTTCGGTGGTCGGCTTCGGGATTCGATTTGATGGAGGCTGGGGCCTCGCTGACCGCACTCACTCGCTTGGCAGCGGAGAAGGGCTATGTCCTTGCGGGATGCAACACAGACGGCGTCAACGCATTCTTCGTTCGCGGCGATGTGGCCTCAGGCGTCATTGAAGCGCTTACGCCCGAGCGTGCATATTACCCGTTGCGCAGCAGGATTCACGGCTTGGTCTTACCGGTCAGCGAATCCGAATTGAGTTCGCGAAACCTGGTTCGTGTCTGAAATCGATCGGTAGAAACGTGCCGGCATTCGAATCGCAGGGGAGGACATGAGACTTTCATCTGAGGCTGTTCGATTGCTGGCGTGTCCGTGCTGCGGTTCGCGGCTCCGTGAAGCGGAGGGATTCCTCGCATGCAGCGGCAGCGCCTGCGGCGTCCGTTTCCCGGTGATCGATGGCATTCCCGTGCTCTTGAATGAATCCAATAGTCTGTTCCGGTTTTCCGACTATACGGCGGGCGCGGACACTTTCTACCGGAAGGCTTCCAGGGGGAAGGCCAAGCGTCTGCTCACCCGGTTGATTCCCGATTGCAGTCTCAACGTCAAGGCTGCGAAAAACTACAAGCGCTTGGCAAACGAGTTGCTGAAGCAGTCGCCAGTCCCTCGAATCCTCGTTCTGGGGGGAAGCGTCTTCAATCGCGGAATGGAATCGCTGCTGGTTGCCCCTTTTGAATTGATCGAAACAGACGTGGCGCTTGGGGCCAGAACACAGGCCATCGTGGATGGACACAACATCCCATTTGAGGACAATTGTCTGGACTGCGTCGTCGTCCACGCGGTTCTTGAGCATGTGCTGGACCCCGTCCGGTGCGTTTCGGAGATTCACCGGGTTCTGAAGCCCAACGGGCTGGTCTATGCGGAAACTCCGTTCATGCAGCAGGTGCATGCAGGCCCGTATGATTTCATGCGCTTCACGCATCTTGGTCATCGGCGGCTCTTCCGTCGATTTGAGGAACTCGAAAGCGGAGCAGCCTGCGGTCCGGGAATGGCCTTGGCGTGGTCGTATCAGTATTTCCTCATGAGCTTCTCCACGAATGCGAAGGTTCGCTCATTGCTAACCGCGTTTGCACACCTGACCGCGTTCTGGCTGACGTGGTTCGACCGTTATCTAATCGACAAGCCCGGGTGCTTGGACGCCGCATCGGGCGTGTACTTCCTGGGCCGCAAGTCAACAACCGAACTCGCCGATCGGGAACTGATTGAGGGGTACCGCGGCGCGATCGGCTTGCTGAAACCGCGGGTCTGACCGTGTCATCCCAGGATGGCGACACGCCCCAATTGCGCCCGGTCCGGCGCCCCATGATCCTCGGAGTGGATGCGCGGGCGGCCAATGCGGAACGCCGCGCGGGCACAGGCACGTATTGTTGTGAACTGCTGCGCGCCTTGGCGCCTCTTTGCGGCGTGCATACTTTGCGTCTGTATCTGGACGCGCCGCCCCGTGCGGGTTTCCCTATCGGCGAAGGGCAGGCCGAGTTCCGTATTCTTCCACCGGCATGGGGTTGGACCCAGCGTGCCTTGCGGGCGGAGTTGCGGAGGGAGCCGCCGGACGTGTTCCTCGCCCCAACGATGCAGGTTCCTTTCGGTGTGCCATGTCTTGTCGCGGTCACTGTGCACGACCTCGCATTCTTTGACTTCGGGCGGTACTTTACATGGGGGGGACGGCTGCGCAGCATAGTCCAGGCGCGCTATGCCACTCGCAGGGCCGACCACATCTTCGCGGTGAGCGAGAGCGCACGCGACGAGCTGACCCGAATACTCAGGGTTCCGCGCGAGAGAATCACCGTCACGCCGCACGGCGTATCGGCCGCGTTTTCCTCAGCCCCGGATGAACTGGCCCAGTGCGCGCTGCCAAGCACGTACGCGTTGCCGGAGAGGTATATTCTCTACGTTGGGCGTCTGCAGCCGCGCAAGAACATAGAACGTCTTATCAATGCGTTCGAAATCTTGCGGAGGTCCCACCCGGACCTCCCGCACGACCTCGTGATCGCTGGAGACAAGGGTTGGCTTTACGACCAGATCTTTCTGAAGGCTCAGGCGTCCGTGTTTGCCGATCGGATTCACTTTCTGGGCTTCGTTCCCGCAGAGCTTCTTCCGAATCTCATGCAGCGCGCCGATGTGTTTGCGCTCGTTTCGTTGTGGGAAGGATTTGGAATTCCCGTCATTGAAGCGATGGCCTGTGGAACGGCCGTGGTCGCGTCGAACTGCTCTTCCTTGCCGGAAGTCGCGGGAGACGCGGCAGTTTTGGTGGACCCGTATAGCGTCGAAGCTATCGCGGCAGGCTTGGCGGCTGTCCTCACGCAGGAGCAGTTCCGGGCAGATCTCTCGACACGCGGCCGTGAGCGCGCCCGCAACTTCTCCTGGAGGACGGCCGCTGAACGTACGCTTGAGGTACTCTTGCGCCTCGCCGAGAGTTCGGAGGCAAAGTACTGACGGGGTCTGGAGGCCCGGAGCTGTGGTCGCTTCTTGAAGCGGACCTCCGGCTGGTTTAGCCTTGTTTCAAAGGAGAGCTGGGCAGGCATGGGGCAGGGAGTATCGTGAAGCCTTCTACGGTAATGCGCCCGATGCGGCGTTTCCTCGACTGGGGAATCTCTCCGGGATGGGAGCGTCAAGCCCTCTATTGGCAGGGTGCGGTGCTCGCGCTGGTACTTGTCGCGGTGTGTCTGGGAGGGCCCCATGTCGCCCTCGCCATGGCCGCTCTGCTTACCTTTGCCTGCGTCTGGTTTTTCGCGCCCCCACAGGCGATTGCGGCCGTCTTCCTGCTTTTCCTGGGTTTCACGCACCAATTCCGCTCGTTCATGGTCATTGCGGCGGCCGGCGTGGAGTGGCATCCGCGCGAGCTGCTCCTCATCGCACTTGGCGCTTACTGCGTGTTCCGCATGTTTCTCTACCCTTCACGCCTGCCTGATGATTCCATGAATCTCTTCATCGCGCTCACCGGAGCTTACTTCGTTTGGATAGCGGCGGTTGGTGTCTTCACGCAGCAGGACATCCATCGAATCATATCCGAATTTCGCGCTCCTGCTTTTCTGCTGAGTTACGTGGCGCTTCTGCAACTGGTCCGCCGCGAGCATCTCTCTTTCCTGAGGCGCGCATTCGGCCTGTCCACGATGCTGCTGGCTCTCATCGCGATCGCATTCTTCACTTTCACGCTGCTGACGGGAAACGTCGGGAGCACCCAGAATGTGTTTGGGGAGTTCGTGCAGCGCATCGTTGCGGGCACCCTTGTGCAATCCGTGCGCCCGTCCGGCCACATGTACTACGAGGTCTGTCTCGTTGTGTTCTTGAGCCTGCTTTTCTCCTCCGGGAGTTCGAGGGCTTCGAGGCTGGTATACGCCGTCTGCATCGCCATTCTGCTGGTGGCTCTCGCCATCAGCATGATGCGCACGGCATACGCGTCGCTTGCGGTTGGCCTCGTCCTGCTTGCTTTCCTGTCGATTCCGGGCGGGCGCACGCGACTCGCCATCGCCGCCGCATGCGCAATTGCGCTGCTTGCCGGAATTGCCCTGTGGTTCTCCCCGCTTCACGCCGTGGCGCTGCGAATCGCCCCGGCCCTGGGTGTATCCATCGAAGCCCGGTTTGTCGAGATGGCGGGAGCGTTTCACGCCTTCCGGCAGCATCCCATCGCGGGGACGGGTATGGGCAGCACGTTTGAAGCGTTGGGGCTTGCAGCGAAGTCCAGTCAATTCGCTTACGGCCAGGACACTTTTCAGACGATTCACAATGTCTGGGTCTACTTTCTTTTCAAGGGCGGCCTGGTGGGATTCCTGATGATTCTGACAGGACTTGCCGGCATCTTCGTTGTCATGGCGCGGCGCATCCCGTTTGTGCGCGACGCGCGCGAGCGCGCCATCCTGCGGGGACTGACGGCGGCCTACGGGGCCCAACTGGTTGCCATGCTCGCCATGCCGCGGTTCTTGTATGCCAGCGGTTGCGTGTTTGTTGCCATGATGGCCGCGTATACGGTCATCGCCGCCTCGGAGCAAGATGTCGGCCGTCCGGCCGCGCGTTGACATTCGGCATGGCATCTGTCACCCTACGATTTCCACCCAGCCCGCGAAGCCGCCGATCGCATTGTGGATGCGCTGACGTGGTTTTGGGAACAGCAGGCACACGAGCTTGGCGCGGTCAGACGCTCCGTTTGCCCAGTTTTTGAAGGGGTTCCAGTATGATGTCCGACGATTTGAAAGACATGTATCGCAGCGCGAACCAGGGTGACTTCCCGGACTCGATGGAAGTGATGGGCCGCGCCTACACCAAAGTCGAGAATCTGCGCTACGGCACGAATCCGCATCAGCCCGCGGCATTCTACCGCCCCGCCGATGGCCGCAACCTGGTCCTTGGCGCGTACGAGATCCTGAAGACCGGCAAGAGCGGGCTGTCCCAGACCAATATCGAGGACATGCACCATGCCGTGGGGATTCTGAAGTACATGGAGCGGCCTGCCTGCGCGGTCATGAAGCACTGCAATCCCTCGGGCGTCGCCACCCAGCAGGAAGCGATGCCTCTGGTCGAGGTTTATCAGCGCGCCCGCGACGCGGACGCCCAGGCGGCTTTCGGCAGCGTCGTGGTGTTTAACAAGCCCGTCGACGGCGATACCGCGGACGAAATTATGCAGTCCATTGTGGAAGGGGTTGCCGCTCCGGGGTTCGACGAGGCGGCCTTGGAGACCCTCAACAACTCCGAGAAATACCGCAAGAACAAGGAACTTCGGATTATCAAGCTCCCGGACTTTTCCGGGCTTCCGAAGTTCGTGGGGGACTCGGTCAACGCCCTGGAGATGAAAGTTTTCGATGATGGCAGCATCGTGCTGGCGCAGCCCTATCTCTCAAAGATTCGCAGCGTGAAGGATCTCGTGCCGGCCTACAATGTGCACCCCAAGAAAGGCCGCATCGACATCGCGCGCCCGGCCAGCCTTCGGGAACTGGACGACCTCCTCTTCGCGTGGTATGTGAACATCCACGTGCGCTCGAACGGTTGTGTTATCGCGCACCACGGGCAGACCTTGGCGGTGGGCACGGGTGAACAGGACCGGGTCGGCGCGGTCGAACAGGCGGTCGCCAAGGCGCGCGCCAAATACAAAGGCGCGGAACGCATGGAGGGCGCGGTGCTCGCCTCGGATGGGTTCTTCCCATTCCGGGACGCAGTCGACGCGGCGACTCACTCCGGAATCAGCGCCATCGTGCAGCCCGGAGGCAGCGTGAACGATTACGACGCCATCGCCGCATGCAACGAGGTGAGCGCTTCCATGGTCTTCACGGGGGAGCGCTGTTTCTCGCATCACTGAGGCGCGGCGCCGGGCCTGGTTCTGGCGAACGAAAAGGAATCGGATTCATATGCGCGAACGACTGCGATGGGGGATATTGGGCACGGCGAGCATTGTCCCTGCTCTCATCAGTGGGATTCGCCAGAGCAGCAACGGCGTCGTGACGGCCGTGGCCAGCCGCGACGGAGCCCGTGCGAGTGAGTTTGCGGCGAAGCACGATATCGCCAACGCGTATGCTTCCTATGGCGACCTCATCGCCTCGGGAACGGTGGACGCGGTCTACAATCCTCTGCCCAACAGCCTCCATGCGGAGTGGACCATCCACTGCCTGCAAGCCGGCCTGCCGGTCCTTTGCGAGAAGCCCTTCACGGCAACGCTTCAGGAAGCCCGCGAGGTGCTTGCCGTTTCCAAGGATACGGGACTGCCTGTTACCGAGGCATTCATGTACCGGTATCATCCGCTCTACGACAAAGTGACGGAGCTTCTGCTGCAAGGGGCGATCGGAAGTATCGTGATGATGCACAGCGCTTTCACGTTCTTCCTGCAGAACCGGGCTGAGAACCCCGCCTCGGCGGAGTTGGCGGGCGGCTCCCTGATGGATGTGGGGTGCTACTGCGTGAACCTGGCCCGGCTTCTCACGGACAGCGAGCCGGAGGGAGCGATGGCCTTCGAGCGCCGGACCAGCGTAGATGATTCGCTCGTGGGCACCCTGCTGTTTCCGGAGCGCGTGTTGGCGCAGGTGGAATGCAGTATCGAAGCCTACGAACGGGGGAGGGCCGAGATCGTAGGGACGCAAGGTTCCCTAGTACTTGAGCGCCCCTGGTTTCCCGGGGAGATTCGGGGAGAGATTATCTTGCGGCGGGACCAACGGGAAGAGCGTATCGAGACGGCGGGCGGGAACGGCTATCGCTTGGAGGCAGAAGACTTTGCGGATGCCGTGCTTCAGGGGCGGCCGCCTCGCTGGACTGCGTTTGACGCGGTCGCCAACGTGGCGGCCGTTGAGGCCCTGCTCGAATCCGCGCGCACCGGGACGTCGGCGGTTGTCGAGAGTTTGTAGCGTGTGAATCCTTGAACACCCGCCCGGGAATGCCAGTAATTCCTGGATGTCATATATTTCGCAAGAGAATCCCGAAATAATTCTCCATGTTCGACCTCGAATTCCGCTATCTCTACGAAACTTGTCCACTGGGCCGTGGCATAATTACATGGTACGTTGCCGGGCCGGCGCGGATGCCGGCCCATGGAGGAAATGGCCCACATGTTCTTCACCAGGACCAGTGCGAACCTAGTTCTGCTCACGCTGGTGCTTACCTTGGCAACCTTCCTGGCGGACAGCTGGTTGCCGGTAGGCGTGGCTGGTGGTGTGCCCTACGTGGTGGTCGTGCTGGTGTCCCTTTGGTCGCCTGACCGGCGGTACACCGTCACGGTCGCAGCCTGCTGCACGCTGCTGGTAATCCTTGGGTACTTTTTCTCTGATCCCTCGCTGGAGGGACAAGCGGCCATCCCCAACCGGATACTGTCGCTGGTGGCCATTTGGGCGGCGGCGGTGCTCTCGCTGCGGCGCAGAGAGGTCGAGGACCGGCTTCGTCAGAGCGAGGCGCGTTTTGCCTCCATCGTGACGCACGCCGGATACGGGATCATCATGATCGATGGAAACGGCCGTATCGATTCGGTCAACCCGGCGGCGGCCACCTTGTTCGGATGTCCACCGGCCGAATTTGTGGGGAAGAAGTTCTCCGAGTTTCTCGACCCGCCCAACCGCACGGACTTCAAGGACTACCTTATCGCGTATCTCAACACCAAAGAGCGCGACATTATCCAACGCGACCTCGAGGTGCTTGCGATGAGGAAGAACCAGTCCACGTTCCCGGTCGAGTTGAATGTCGGGGAAATCCCCAGAGACGGGTCGCCGCTGTTCGTGGTGGTTGTTCGCGACATCACCGAGCGGGCGCTGCTCGAGCAGGACCGCGTTCAATTGATTGGCGAACTGACGAAGGCGCTCGCGGAAGTGAAGACTCTGGGAGGGCTGATCCCCATCTGCGCGTCGTGCAAAAAGATTCGCGATGACAGAGGGTACTGGGAGCAGATCGAGGTGTATATCCGCGATCACTCGCATGCGCAGTTCTCGCACAGCCTTTGTCCCGATTGCGTCCAGACGCTCTATCCGGAACTCCAGGGAGAACCTGGGAAAGACCCTTCGAAGCGGGCTGCGTCGTAAGACTCGAGCGGACGGCCGGTGCTTCTACCAGCGGACGACGGCCGAAGCCCAGGTCAGTCCCGCTCCGAATGCCGCGAAGAGAACTAGGCTGTTGTCCTTGACTCGGCCTTCGGCGCGCGCCTGGTCCAGCGCGATGGGGATGGATGCGGCGCTGGTGTTGGCCACCCTTTCCAGATTGAGAAAGATCTTTTCACGGTCCAGGCCGATACGATCCGTGGCGGATTCGATGATGCGTTTGTTGGCCTGATGCGGGATGAACAGATCCAGATCCGCGGCCGAGATGCCGGCGCCTTCCAGCGCGCGCACGGTCGCTTCTTCAAAAGCGACAACGGCGCGCTTGTACAGTTCGCGCCCATTCATGCGAATTCCGCGATCCAGTTCATTGATATTCTCCGGAGTCAGGACGTAGCGCGAGCCTCCGACCGGAATGGACAGGATGTCCGCGGCGCTGCCGTCCGAGCCCACATAGGTGGTCAACACGCCTCGCTCACCGTCTTCCCCGCGCACGACCACCGCGCCCGCGCCGTCGCCGAACAGGACGGCGGTGTCGCGCTTGGTCCAGTCAAGCCGCGCGGTCATTTCTTCGGCGCCGATGATGAGGATTGTCTTGTGCACGCCCGCGCGGATGAGAGCGTCGGCCATTTGCAGCGCATACACGAAACCCGAACATGCCGCGCTGAGGTCGCATGCGCCTGCGTTGCACGCGCCGATCTTGTCTTGAATGAGACATGCGGCCGAGGGCATGAGAAAATCAGGCGTTAGTGTCGCGCAGATGATGAAGTCGATCTCGCCGACATCAATGCCGCTATCCGCGATGGCGCGCTTCGCCGCGTGAGACGCCAGATCCGAAACAAATTCGTCGTCCGCGGCGACGTGCCGTTGAAAGATCCCCGTTCGTTGACGGATCCACTCATCGGTCGTCTCCATCATGTGTTCCAGATCGAAATTGGTCAGCACTTTTTCGGGCAGGTAGTGGCCGGTTCCCACGATTCGCGAACGTAACATGTCTTGCCTCTGATGTGGAGTTGGGAATGTGATCGAACTCAGGTGCGCCCGGGCGCACAAAGGCGGAGTATAGCAGATGTGATGGCCGTATCTCAGCAGTTGCGAACACATTTTCGCGAGAAATGCGAGGTGGTCCTGCATGGAGAGAGTATGCCCCGCGGCGCCATGGAGATAATCCAGGCGCCGTGGGACGTGAAGAAACAGAGAACCTCAGCGGCGTGCCGGTGCGGTTTTTTCGGCGAGCGCTTTTTCGATGGCTTGTGCTACTGACTCGTCGGTAGGTTTCACTGCGGATTCATAGCGGGCGATGATCTCACCGTTGCGGTTAACGAGAAACTTGGTGAAATTCCATTTGATCTCGCCGCCCGTCTTGGGATTCGCCTTCTCATCGGTGATGAATCGATAAAGGGGACTCTTGCCTTCACCTTTCACCGGCATTTTGGCAAACAAGGGGAATGTCACATTGTACTTGGTTGAACAGAAGTACTTGATCTCGGTTTCCGTGCCGGGTTCTTGCCCCCCGAAGTCATTCGACGGGAATGCGAGCACTTCGAGTCCCTGTTCGTGATACTTCTTATAAATGGTCTCGAGGTCCGTATACTGGGGCGTGTATCCGCACTTGGAGGCCGTGTTTACGACCACCAGCACCTTCCCCTTGTATTTGTCGCCCAGCTTCACCTCCTTGCCATCGATGTCCTTCACTTTGAAGTCCAGAATCGAGGTGGGCGGTTCCGTCGCGTCACTTTCCTTGGCTTCGGGTGTTCCATCTTCTTCGGCGGCGTTGGACGTGGCCATCATGCCCGAGGCACAGGCAAGTGCCAGGATGGTAAGCAAGGATACGGCAGCACGCATTGAGAGTCTCCTCCTGTATGTTGGAATCCGGATTTGAGTCACGTATGGGGAGTAACAACGAAAGCCACGGTTTTCTGCCTGGGGCGCTCCCCGTTTGACACGGCACGCTCCCCCGCGACAGGTTCCTCGTCGGTTGCGAATTCGCTGGGGTGTTTCGTGTAAACTGTTCTCGCCGTTTGGGATTCCGGTCCGCCTGAAGGGGCGGCCGTACCGGGGATTTTGTATAGTGCCAATCCAGGAGAGTGCCATGAAGCCGTCTCACGTATCCGTACTAATCGCATTGGTGGCAGCGCTGGCAGTCATGGGTTGCGGCGGGCCGTCTACGCCGCCCCCACCGCCCCCGCAGTCGCCGGCCGGCGCCGTGCCCGGAGCGCCCGCGCAGCAAACCGCGACACCGCTCACGCCGGGCCAGCGGCTCCAAGAGCATTCGAACACCGTCACCATCTATCGTGACACATGGGGGGTGCCGCACATCTATTCGGATACGGAGCGGGGCGCCGCCTACGGCCTGGGCTATGCCACGGCCGAGGACCGTCTTGCGGACATCCACGCCAACGTGCGGACGGCCCTGGGGACGGCAGCCGAGGTCTTTGGTCCGGATGCCGTCAGGACCGACCAGGCCATGCAATTGGTGCGCAACGCCGAAGTCTGCCAGCAGGCCTGGGCGGGCACTCCCATCTACTTGCAGACCTTGGCCATTGCGTTCATGGACGGCGTGAAGAAGTACTCGTCAGAGCACCCGGAGAAGGTCCCTGAATGGGCCGTGGACCTTCAGCCTTGGCATTGCATGGCGATTGGCCGCGCCATGATCATGCGGTGGCCGCTGGGCACGGTTTTCGATGACCTCGACAACAGGCAGAAGAAGCCGGCCATGGGCTCAAACGAATGGTCCGTGGCGCCAGCCCGTTCCGCGGACAAGTGCGCCATCCTCCTGACTGACCCCCACTTGGCGTGGGAGGGAATGTCCGTTTTCTATGAAGCACGCGTACATGGCGGCAAGCTTCATATGAACGGGTTCTTCATGGTGGGATCGCCGCTGCTGGGATTTGGCCACAGCGAATACGTGGGGTGGGCCCCGACGACGGGAGGCCCCGACACATCCGACGTGTATACCGTGAAAGTGGACCTGACAAACAAGCTCGAGCCGAAGTACGAGTTGAACGGCGAATGGAAGACGGCGACGCCTCGCATGATGATTGTCAACGTCAAAGGCCAGGATCCCGTTACGAAGCCCACAGCTGACACCGAGCTGGGGCCCATGATCGACCTGGATGAAGAGGCCGGCATCGCGTACATCGGTGCCTCGCCCTACTTCGGGCCGAGCAGGCTCTTCGAGCAGACCTACAAGATGCTCTTTGCGCGCAACGCGAGGGAATTCTACGACGTCATCGCCATGAACGAATTCATGGAGCAGAACCTCATGTACGCCGACCGCGAAGGCAACATCGGTTATGTGCGCGCGGGCAAAACCCCCATCCGACCCGATGGGTTCGACTGGAACGCACCGGTCCCGGCAACTCCGGAATCCATGTGGAAGGGTATGCACCCCATCGCGGATCTGGTGCAGATTCTGAACCCCGACCAGGGCTACATGCAGAACTGCAACATCAGCCCGGCGAACATGATGCTGGATTCGCCGATGACTCCGGACAAGTATCCCGCCTACATCTACAATGTGACGTGGGACAAGACCAACCCGCGCGGAAAGCGCATCACCGCGTTGCTTTCCGGGGACGAGTCTGTCACCCGTGAAGAGGCTATCGCGTACGCCACGGATGTGTACGACATTCTGGCCCAACCCTGGCAGACGGCACTCAAGGGCGCCGTGGATGCGGCGGGCGCGGAGTACATGAAGGACGAGGCCTTCGCGAAGGCCGTGAACGGCATTCTCGCGTGGGACGGCCAGTTCTTCACCGAGAACACGGGGACGCCCATCTACAAGAACTGGCGCCTGGCATGCACGGGTGAGGTGGACGTAACAGCCATTGCGGAGGGAGCGGCCTTGGCGCCGGAGCAGCAAACGGCGTTACTCGATGTGCTCAAAGGTGTGGTCGCGGAGTTCCAGGCCCAGTATGGCTCGGTCGACGTACCGTGGGGCGAGATTTACCGCGTGGGCCGCGGCGACAAGTGGTTCGGTGCGCCCGGCGCGGACTTCGGCGGGTCCACGGACGGACCGAACATGACCGAGACGCTGTTTGATGTACGCAGTAAGGAAGATCCTGCTGCCCCCGGGAAATATTTCGCGAACAACGGGTCCATGGCCACGATGCTGATGTTCTTCCGGCCGGATGGAATCGAGTCGCTCACGTGCACGCCGTGGGGCCAGAGCGCCGATCCGGAATCGCCACACTATGCCGACCAGGCGGAGAAGTTGTATTCCAAGCGCCAACTCAAGCCGACCTGGTTCAAGAAGGACGAACTGATGGCCAACAAGGCCTCGGAGAAGGTACTGACTCTCCCGTGAGCACCGCCCCGGACTCTCTGGACATCCTGGCCGCGGTCATTCGGGAAAACTACGATTTGGGCCGAGTTGACCGGCCGGCTCCGCTGGAGGCGGCGCATCAGCGGCGCCACCGGAAGATCGTGGTGAATACCGCGCTGGGCCAGTTCCTTGCCAAGACTTACAAGCGCGATCCGTTTGTGCTCGACGCACTGCGTTTCCAGCACCGCTTGTCGGACTTTCTGGCGCAAAACGGTATTCCCGTTGCGAAGATCCAGCCGACGAGCCAGGGGACGCGCATCGTCGAGTTGAACACGTGGGCCTTGGAACTCCAGGAATTCGTCGACGGAAGCCCCATGATTGTCTCCAAGGAGAACCTTGCCGTGTCGGCGGAGGCTCTGGGCAAGTTCCATGAGGTATGCCGTGACTTTCCGCGTCCGGAACGCGACACGCGGATGTGGCGTTTCAGTGAAGTGCCTCGGACGGCCTTTGCTGCCTTGTATGACATGGCGAAAACCCAGGCGGAAGAGTCCGTCTTGAATCAGCACTGCAACCGGATTGCTCTCTTTCTCCGGGATGCCGCTGATGCCCTCAGTCTGGAACAGCGGGGACGCTTCGAGACGGGACTCATTCACGGCGACTGGCACAGCGGCAATCTGATCTTTCGGGATGACCGCCTGGTCGCGGTGGTCGATTTGGAGTTTGCGGGCGACGGCTGCTATCTCGAAGATCTCGCGTATGCCATCTCAAATCTTTGTGTGCGCACAACGATGCGTCCCGAACGCCTGGGCAAGCGGACCGATTTACTGCTCGATCATTATCAGCGCTACCGGTCGCTGTCGTTTTATGAAGAGGCGGCGCTGTACTACGCGGTCGGGGTGAAGCACATCGCGACGGTTTCATACCAGATTCAGCAGCAAGGGGCCGTGGTGGCCGGGTTCACGGCGGCATCCTGGATGGAACGGTTGGCCATTCAGTGCGGTTGGCTTTCGGAGAGGGCGCAGAAGGTGCGCTGGGGGAAGTAGAGTAGTCCGCAGTCACCGGATGCGGCTGTCCGCCGCGGATAACCACAGGTCCGCGTTTGGGCCCAGGTGTCTTTTGAGGGGTTCCGTGGCGGTATCCAACGCCTCCAGCACATCTGAAGTCAGCTTCAGGTTCGCTGCTTCAAGATTGCGCTGCAACTGCCCCGGGCGGCGTCCGCCCACAATCACCGCGCTAACGCCGGGTTGAGCCAACAGCCAAGCCAGGGCCAACGTCGCCATGGATATGCACAATTCGCCGGCCACACGGGCAATCCGGGTAAGCGTGTCGAACGTCAACTCTTCGCACCCTGCTTCGCCGTGCCGTGTCCCTTCTTTGCTTGAGGCGAAGTGGCGCGTCCTGC